>CAZVAV010000001.1:0-10305 GCA_964625135.1 uncultured Oscillospiraceae bacterium
CTCGCGCAAAGCCTCGAAAATTTTACCGGCTTCGCCTTTGAGGACGTCGAGCCGTCCGACAGCCCGAAAACGGCGCTTGCCAAGGCGGTGGAAAACGCCTGCGCCTCCTTTCGGGACACGCTGATGATGATCGACGAGGCCGCCCTCCTCGCCGCGGCGAACCTGCTGCTCGGGGCGGAGAAGATTGAGGTTTACGGCGCGGCAAACTCGGCGCTGGTGGCGCAGGACGCCTACCACCACCTGATGCGGATCGGGCTGCCGGTCTACGCGGTCACCGACCCGCTGATCAGCAGCATCTCGGCGTCCCACCTCGGCCCCGGCAGCGTGGCGCTGGGCATCTCCCACTGGGGAAAAACGCACACGACGGTCGAAGCGATGCGGATCGCCAAGGCGCACGGGGCTAAGACCATCTGTATCACCAGCTACCCCGACAGTCCGCTCCACAGGCTTGCGGACGTGGGACTGGTCATTGTTTCGAGCGAGGTCGGCCAGCGCCGCGAGGCATGGGTTTCCCGGCTGACCCATCTGCTGGTGCTCGACAGCCTCTGTGCTTACATCGGCGCACAGAGCGGCGTGCGCTCGATTGCGATGATGGATGAAGCAAGCCTTTTAATCGGGGAACAGCAGGAGGAAATTTGACCGCGGACAGACAGCGTTACAACGTGCGAGGGGCTGTGTCGGTAAGCAGAAAATGCTTACCGACACAGCCCCTCCTTTTGCTCACACCTCCTCGATCAGCAAAACGCCCTCCGCCTTCGAGAGAAACGCAAATGCCTCCTCATGGGTGTACTGTTTATTAAAGGTAAGGGAAAAGACGGTTCCCAGCTCGTTTCGGTCGGAAAGGCGTGTCGTCTCGAAGTCGCGGATTTTGAACTCCGCCTCCCTTGCAAAGTGGAAAAAGTTCACGACATCCTGAAACGACCGGAACACAATATACAAATCCATGTAGTGGGAGCGGGAAACATAGTTGTTTTGAAACTTATCCACCAAGCCCATTGTGAGGTACATCAAAAAACAAACGGTAATCGCACCGAGGTAGAAGCCTGATCCAATTGCCAAGCCCATGCAGGCGGTCGCCCAAAGGCCTGCGGCGGTTGTCAAACCGCGAATCTTGTGATATCCGGTCATCAAAATCGTGCCCGCGCCCAAAAAGCCGATGCCGCTGATCACCTGCGCGCCGATGCGCGAGATATCGGTCGTCCCGATATACAGGTAGATGAACTGCCCGGTCATCATTGCGGCGGTCGCACCCTGGCAGACCAGAATGTAGGTGCGGATTCCGGCGGCGCGCCGCTTTTGGGTGCGCTCAAAGCCGAGCAGCCCACCGCAGATCGAGGCCAGCACCAGCCGCAGCAGCATGGTATATTCGTTGAGGGTCACGAGATCATAGCCGTAAAAGGTATTGCCAAGCATTCGGGTTCCTCCTTTGGGGTTGGAAATTTACGCAAAAAACCGATCGATGATCGAAACCAGCTCAGCCCCCACCCGCTGCTGCGCCTCAACGGCGGCGGCCCCGATATGCGGGGTGCAGGTGACGCGGGGATGAGAGGTCAGGTCGGTGTTGGTGGCGGGCTCGGCGGCATAAACGTCAAGGGCGGCAGCCCGGATTTTCCCGGAATTCAGCCCCTGCAGCAGCGCCGCCTCATCGACGAGCGAGCCGCGCCCGGTATTGACAATGATGACGCCGTCCTTCATTTTGGAAATGGTCTCCTCCCGAATCACCGCGACGCCGTCAGGCGCGGTGGGCAGGTGCAGGCTGATAAAATCCGACTGGCTCAGCAGCTCGTCGAGGCTCACATAGTCCCCAAGCGCCCTCCCCTCGTCACACTGGGAGCGGTTGAAGGCAAGGATCTTCATTCCAAAGGCCGAAGCCAGCGCGGCGGTGCGGCGGCCGATTCGTCCAAAGCCGATGATCCCCAGCGTCTTGCCCCCCAGCTCGACCCCGGTATACTGCTTTTTGTTCCACTGGCCCTGATGCATGGTGGCGGTGGCGGGGCCGATGTTGCGAGCCGCCGAGAGCATCAGGCCAAGGGTCATCTCGGCCACCGAATTGGTCGAGGCTCCCGGCGTGTTGCAGACCGCAATGCCCTTTTTCCGGGCGTAGTCGGCGTCGATATTGTCGATTCCCACCCCGCCGCGGCAGATCAGCCGCAGCCGTCCGGCGGCGGCCGCCTGATCGATGACGGGTTCCCGCACCTTTGTCGCCGAACGGACAATCAGCGCGTCAAACTGTGCGAGCTGCCCGCCCAGCTCCTCGGCAGAAAAAAATTGCTCCACCACTTCATGGCCGTGCGCAAGCAGCGCCTGCGCCGCCGAGGCTTCGATTCCGTCTGTTACTAAAATGCGCATAAAATTCCCCTCTTATCCTGTTTTGGACAACAGGAAAGCAGGCGCAGGGGTTTTTTCGCTTTTTTATTTCAATCAGCGAAATCGGTACCGCCTGCGCGCTTTCCTTTTATCCTCTTATTTCATGCGCCCGACCGGGCGCTTCGATCAGCCTGCCGGATGGGCGGCTTCAAATTCCTTCAGATAGGCGACCAGCGCCTCAACCCCCTCGTAGGGCATGTTGTTGTAGATCGAGGCACGCATCCCGCCGACCTTTTTATGACCCTTGAGGTTGACCATCCCCCGCTCGGTCGCGCCCTTGACAAAGGCCGCGTCAAGCTCGTCGCTCCCGGTGCGGAAGGTCACGTTCATCATCGAGCGGCTCTCCTTTTGGACGGTAGCCCGAAATAGCCGACTCTCGTCGAGGAAGGAATAGAGCAGCTCCGCCTTGCGGCTGTTGCGGCGCGCCATCTCCTCCACCCCGCCGATCGACTGGATGTATTCGAGCACCAGCCCCATGACATAGATGCACCAGCAGTTGGGCGTATTGTACATCGAATCCTTATCGGCCATCAGCTTGTAATCGAGCATCATCGGCAGGTCGGGGGCGGGCTCATGCAGCAGATCCTCCCGGATGATCACCACCGCCATCCCCGCGGGGGCGATGTTCTTCTGTACGCCCGCGTAGATCAGGCCAAATTTCGAGACGTCGATCGGCTCCGAGAGGATGCAGCTCGAAAGGTCGGCCACCAGCGGAACCTTGCCCGTCTCGGGGATATAGGGGAACTTGCTGCCATAGATGGTGTTGTTAAAGCAGATGTGAACATAGTCGGCCTCGGGATCGAGCGAAAGCTGCTCCTGCGGCGGAATATGGTCGAAGCTACTCTCCTCGGTGGTCGCCGCAATGTTGACCTTGAGGAACTTTGCCGCCTCCTTTGAGGCGATGGTGGAAAAGTTGCCAGTGCGAATGTAGTCGGCCTTGCCGTTCTTTTTGAGGTTGAGCGGCACCGCCGCAAACTGAAGGCTGGCGCCCCCCTGCATAAAGATCACCTTATACTGATCGGGGATGCCCATCACCTCGCGCAGCTTCTGCTGGGCGTTGACGGCGATCTGGTCAAACACCTTGGAGCGGTGGCTCATTTCCATCACGCTCATGCCGCTGCCGTGATAATTCATCATCTCGTCGCGGCAGGCCTCCAGCACCTCGGTGGGGAGCATCGAGGGGCCGGCCGAAAAATTGTAGATCCGATTGTATTGCATTTCCATTGTGTTTACTCCTTCTTGTCTGTTTCTTCTGTTTGCGCCGTTCCCGCGCTCCCGCGGGGCTCTGGAACGGTCGGCTGGCTGATTTCAAAAAACTTGGCGGGGGAAACCCCCAGATACTTCTTGAACACCATAATAAAGTATTTGTAGTCCTCAAACCCGACCGCCTGCGCCACCTCGTAAACCCGAAGGTCGCTGCCGGTCAGCAGCAGCATCGAGCGGAGAATCCGATAGCGGTTGACAAAATCATTCAAGGCATAGCCGGTCGCGTTTTTGAATTTTCCGTTGAGGTAGGAGCTTGAGATGTGGTACTGCTCCGAAAGCTGGGAAAGGGAAAACCGCTCGGCAAAATGCTCCGAGATATAGTCGAGCAGCGAAAGCACATCCCGGTTGTGGATGGGGGCGCGGCGGACGGCGTCGATATCGAGCATCGCCCGCGCCTGCTCGCGGCAGGATTCGGGCAGCGCCTCAAGCTCCGACTGCCGCCGGGTGGCGGGCAGCTTGTCGAGCAGGCGGCGAACCACCCCTTCGAGCTCCTCGATATCGATCGGCTTGAGCAGGTATTCCGACACGCCGAGAGAAATCGCACGCTTGGCAAAGGAAAATTCCTCATACCCGCTGATGATAACCGCCTTGTAGCCGTATTCCTCAATACTTTTCTCAAGCATCCCAATGCCGTCGAGAAACGGCATCTTGACGTCGGTGACCACAAGGTCGGGTCGGTGCTCCTTGATGCTTTCAAGTCCCTGCTGGCCGTTGCGCGCCCCAATCACCCGGGAAAAGCCGAGCTCCTTCCAGTGGGGAAGCCGGATCAGGCTTTGCAGGATAATTTCCTCATCCTCGGCGATCACAACGGTATATTCCCTCATGACGGCACCTCCTCCAACGGAATAATGACAACGGCGCTGGTTCCCTTTCCCTCCTCGCTCTGCACCTGTAGGCGGTACGGCTCCCCGTAGCGCAGACGCAGGGTACGATCCACATAGTAGAGCCCGATCGACTCACGGTTCTCCATCTTGCGGTAAAGTGCCAGCAGCGCCTGGTCGGACATGCCGCAGCCATTGTCGGTGACGGTCAAAACAAGGCAGCTTCCGCTTTTGCGTCCGATGATCTCGAGCTGCATTTCGGCAATCTGCTCGGCATTGTGCACAATCGCGTTTTCAACCAGCGGCTGAAGCAAAAGCTTTGGGATCGGGCAGTCAAGCAGCTGCTCGTCGATATCGATGCGGTAGTTCAGACGATCGCCGAACCGCTGCTTTTGCAGCCCGAGATAATCCTCGATGTACTCCATATCGGTCGAGAGCGGAACCGTCGCCTGCCCATAGTTGAGCGAGTAGCGCAGCAGCCGTGCAAAGGATACCACCATTCGCGAGGCGGCGGCGGAATCGATCAGAATCATATACTTGATCGTCTCGAGGATATTAAACACGAAGTGCGGATTAAACAGCGCCTCCATGTTGCGCAGCTCCATCTGATAGTTGCTGTCGTTGAGCTCCTTGTTTTTTTGGATCAGCGTCTGAACCCGATCCATCATCCCGTTGAAGCTGTCGCAGATGCTCTGATATTCCAGAAAGGGCTGTTCTCCGATCCGGTAATCCATATCGCCGTCCCGCCAATGGGCGGTCGATTCGACCAGTCCGTCGAGCGGGGTCAGGCTGCTGCGCGACGCGCGGTTGGCCAGCAGCAGCATTCCGGCCAGCAGCAGCACCCCCACCGCCCCGATGAAGGTGAAGCCATAGCGGATGCCCTGAACCAGAATGGTGCTGGAGGTCAGCGTGTAGCAGATGATATCCGGCCGTCCAAACGCCTCCCCGATGGTACGGGTGGCATAATAGGGCTTTCGGTTTACGATCACCTCGGTTCGGCTGCTCCAGTCCTGATTCCATTTTGCGGTGCCGTGGTCGTCGATATAAAAGCCCTCGGTGGACATGGTGGTATAGATAATCGACTGGTGCCGATCCACCACAACCACCTCGCTGACCGGACGGGAGGCAAGCAGATCAAGAATCGGTCGACGCCGAATCTCAAGAATCAGGTACCCCCTGACCCTGCCTTTGTCCTGCACCGCGGCTCCGAATTGATAGATTGTCTCCTGCCCGTTGGAATACCCCACCCGGCTAATGCCGTTGGCGCCCTGCGAGGGATTTCGGTGCAGCCGGTCGAGCAGATCCACGGTATCGCTGCTCTGCTGGCAGCGGACAAGGTTATTTGCGTAAAAGCTGCTGCATACGGGAGTGCGTTCGGCATCAAAAAGGGTATAGTAGCACCGCACCAGCTGATCATCCCCAAAGGATCGCAGCAGATGCTCGGCGTCAATGGTGTCCCCCTGCTTCACCGCCCGGAGCAGGGCGGGATCGGAGGCCAGCTCCTGGCAGCCCTTCTCATAAGAGGTATAGAGCCCGGAGATGGCCGACACAACCCGTTCGTTATAATTTCGGTTCTCACGGTGCACCGCATAGCGGTATACCCAGAGAAGCAGCGCGATAAACAGCGCAATCATCAGCAGAATGGTCGCCACCGAGTAGCCGAGAAAAATCCCTCTGAGATGACTGCGGTATCGCCTGACCGACCCCTTTTTCTGTCGCAAGCCTGCGCCCTCCCCGGTCTGTTTTCTACCTGCCTACGGCCTTGCGGTGGCCTTGTTTTTGACCAGGCGGTTATAGAAATAGACCGAGAAAATCAACACCACACCGATGATATCAGTGGTAAGCCCCGGCTTAAGCAGCAGCAAGCCGCCCGCAATGAGCAGCAGCCGCCAATAGGATTTAACCGGCCCGTTGATGTAGCCGATCAGCCCGCCGCCAATTCCCCAGATGCCCACCAGCCCGGTGGCGACCATCGGGAGCGCCTCGAGGAAGGTTCCGCCAATCATGATCATCTTGGGGTTTAGCGCGAACATGTACGGAACCAAAAACGCGGCGATTGCCAGCTTGGCGGCGTTGACGCCGGTCTTAAACGGATTTCCCTTGGCAATGGCAGACCCTGCGTAGGCAGCCAGCGCCACCGGCGGGGTGATGTCGGCGATGATGCCGAAGTAGAAGCAGAACATATGTGACGCCAACAGCGGAATGCCCAGCTTAATGAGGATTGGAGCCGCAACGGTCGAGGTGATGATGTAATTCGAGGTGGTGGAAACGCCCATGCCCAGCACCAGCGAGGTGAGCATCGCGCACATCAGGCCGAGCAGGATATTGCCGCCGACAATTTCAAACATTCCCGCACCGATCCGCTGGCCCAAGCCGGTCAGCGTGACCATGCCCACGATAATTCCGGCGGTTGCGCAGGCGGTCGCCACCGAAACGATGTTTCGAGCCGCCAGCGGCAGCGCTGAAATGATCTGCCGGATGGGAACGCGGGTGTTTTTCCGCAGAAAGGTCACGCAGACGGCGATCAGGATGCCCCAAAGCGCCGAACGGGTGATGGTGAAGCCGGTGAGCATAAAATAGATGATTGCGACGAGCGGCAGCACCAGATGTCCCTTTTGCATCACCAGCGGCTTGAAGGGAGGCAGCTGCTCGCGCGGGAGCCCCTTGAGCCCCTTGCGCCGCGCCTCGAAATCGACCATGATCCAGATGCCGGCGAAGTACATCACCGCCGGAATGATGGCGGTGAGCATCAGCTGGGAATAGGGAATGCCGACCGAATCGGCGATCAGAAAGGCCGCCGAGCCCATGACGGGCGGCATGATCTGTCCCCCGGTTGAGGCCGCGGCCTCGACCGCGCCGGCAAATTCCGGCTCGTAGCCGAGCGACTTCATCAGCGGAATCGTAAACGAACCGGTTGAAACGGTGTTGGCCACCGAGGAGCCGGATACCGTGCCCTGAAGCGCCGAGGAAAGAACCGCCACCTTGGCGGGTCCGCCGACCGCCCAGCCGGCGGCGGCATTGGCCACATCGATAAAGAACTGGCCGATTCCGGTCTTTTCAAGACAGGCGCCAAACATGATAAACAGGAACATGTAGGTCGAGCAAACTCCGATCGGGTTGCCGATGACCCCTTCGGTGGTGATAAACAGATGGGTGATCACCCGGCTGACGCTGTAGCCGCGATGGTTGAGAAAGCCCGGCATCGTGGCGATGATGGTTCCCTTTTCACCGATCAGGCCGTAGAGCATAAAGCAGGAGGCGATGATCACGATCGGCGGCCCCACCACCCGCCAGCAGGCGAGCAGAACCAGCAGAATGCCGAGTCCGGCCATAAAAATATCGGCCTGGGTATAAGCGCCCGCGCGCAGCTGCAACGGCTTAAAGTTAATGACAAAATAGCCGATGACCGACACAAACGCCGCCGCAAAGACCAAATCGATGGGATTCATCTTGTCGCGGTCGGAGTTTTTTGTCGTGGGATACATGATGTAGGCCAGACTGACGGCAAAGCCCAGATGGACGTACCGCAAAAGCTGCTGCGGAATCATCCCCGAGAGCGACGCATAGAGCTGGAACAACGAGAAGCAGGTCAGCGCCGCGATTAAAAGCTTCTCCTGCACTCCTTTAAAGTTGCGGTACTTCGATTCCCGGTCAATCGCGGTCAGATCGACGTCCTCGGGAACCTCGGTAAAGCGGTTGTGCTTAAAAAATCCCATTTGCTTCCTTCCCTTTCGGGGCGGTAACCCCTAGAGTTTGGCAATCGGCAGAAAACATGTTTTCTGCCGATTGCCGCTTTACGATTTGGTTGTATCGGAATCGATCAACTTACTTGCCGGGAACGGTCATGCCATGCTCTTCATAATAACGAGCCGCGCCGGGATGAACGTTGCCGCCGATTCCGCGGAAGGCGCCCTCGAGCGACATATAGCTGCCCTTCGAGTTGAGCTCCTGAATTTCCGGGAGGTTCTCATAAATCGCCTTGGTCATTGCATAAACATCGTCGTCGCTCATCTCCTTCGAGACGACCAGCATCGACATAACCGCAACCGAGGTGACAGGATGTCCCAGATTGTACTGATCGTCCGGGGTGGTGAACTCGGCATAGAAGGGATATTTGTCAAGCAGGATCTTCAGATGCTCCGCATCGATGGTCAGCACCTCGATGTTACCGTTGAGCGAGAGCTCGGTGACGTTGGAATTCGGGTAGCCCGAGCACATGAAGAAGCCGTCGATCTGCCCGTCCTGCAGGGCGTTCTTGCCCTCCGACTGACTGAGGAAGCGCTCGTCGATGTCGTCATAGTTCATGTCGTAGGCGCCCAGAATCTGGCGAGCCGCAACCTCATAGCCCGATCCGGTCGCGCCAACGCAGATGCGCTTTCCCTTCATATCGGCCACGCTCTTGATGCCGCTCTGCTTGCTGACGACGATCTGTACCATCTCGGGATAGCAGGACGTCACGGCGGCAAAGCTATCCATCGAGCCGCTTTCGGCAAACTGCTCAATTCCCTCGAGGGCATAGCTGTTGACATCCGACTGGATCAATGCCATCTCATTTTCTCCGGAATTGAGCAGACGGGCATTTTCCACCGAGCCGCCGGTCGCACTCACCGTGATATTCGAGCCGGTGTGGCTGTTAATGACCTGGGTCAGAACGCTGCCAAAGGAATAATAGTTGCCGGTCGCGCTGCCGGTTCCCATCAAAAAGCTTCCGGAAATCTTGTGCTCCGCAGCGGGGGCAGCCGCCGATTCGGGCGCGGACACCACGGGTGCGGCGGGTGCAGCGGGTGCAGCGGGTGCAGCGGGAGTGGACGAGGCAGCCGGCGCACCGGAACCCGAGCATCCAGCCAGCAGGGTCATCGAGAGTGCCAGAACCAACGCGAGCTTTCTGTACTTCATAATGATTCTCCTTCTTCCTTGTCATCAACCCGGCCGTGAGCCAACCGGATTTTGTGAACAACTCTTGACTATAATTATAAGTTTTTTAAGAGAATCAGGTCAATGCGATTTCAGTCCAACTTCCGGCACAAATCATCCAAAAAAAGAAAATCTCTTTCTTTTTTTCACAAAGTACAAAGAAATCAATTATGCAACATCGCATTTTGTGGAAAATGCTTTCCACGAAGCCTCTCTTTCCGAACCCTTTTCTTTTCTTATTAGTATATCGGCATCAGGCGCTCTTTTCAACCACCGTGTACGGCGGATTTCTTTGGCAGGCGCGTTGTTCGTTTTGATGCCATTGTTTTTTCAAGCTTTTGACACTCATATTTTTTGCTCTTGAAAAAATACTATTACTGCAAACGCAAAGGATCTGAAACGAAAATTCAGAGAAAAAAACAATGGATAAGGAGATTCACATTATGGCTAGTTCGAGCAATAAGATTGTTGTTCCCGAGGCGAAGGCCGCGATGGAGAAGTTCAAGATGGAGGCCGCCAACGAAGTGGGCGTCAACCTCAAGCAGGGCTATAACGGCGATCTGACCTCTAAGCAGGCCGGTTCTGTCGGCGGCCAGATGGTCAAGAAGATGATCGAGTCCTACGAGAACTCGCTGAAGTAAACGCATTTTCGGCCCTCTGATGGGCGGCGTGAATGGCGGGCCTGGAATGTCAGGCCCGCCATTCACGCATTCATCTTGTTTTGTTCTTAGGACAAATTTGTTATTATGTCCATTTATGCAAGAAATATTTACCCGTCCTTCACAAAGTGGAAATATTATTATAGATTAACTATGTTTATTCTATGAATTAAATTGATTGACCTTGACATTTTACAGCAAATGATGTTCAATAGTACCAAGAGAATTGCGGAAGTTTTTTCTATATTCGGTAAAAGTTCGACGAAAAAATGAAAGCG
>CAZVAV010000001.1:10315-28216 GCA_964625135.1 uncultured Oscillospiraceae bacterium
GAGGGTGATTGTATTGTCTTATGACGCGATTTTGCAGGTTAACAAGGCGGAAGAAACCGCGCACGGCAGTTTAGCCGAGGCACAGGCCAAGGCCAGAGAAGTAGTAGCCGCTGCACAGAATACCGCCGGTGAACGTTTGGCTCAGATGCGAAAACAGCTTGCTGCCGAGACTGCCGAGGTGCTTCGGATCGAGCGGGAGAAAAACGAAGCCGATCTCGCCCGCTGGTCAGCGCTTGCCGGGAAGGACTGCGATCTCCTCCGGGAAAAATCGCTTCCGCATCTTGACGCAGCGGTCTCCCGCGTGATGGAAAGGGTAATGGGCCAATGGCACTCGTAACGATGAAGCGGCTCTCTGCTCTGGCTTTGGCCGAGCGACGCCGAACCGTATTGCGCCGACTTACGCAGCTTGGCTGTGTCGAGCTTGAGCGCTGCGACCCGCAGCTCCTCGCCGATGACGGAGCGTTACACCGGCGGGAGGAAAACACCGATGCAGCCGCCATCCGCACCCGGCTGATTGCCGCCCGCGAAGCGCTGGCGAAGGCCGCCCCGGAAAAATCCTCGTTTTTTGGTGCGCGTCCCACCCTCACCGAGCAGCAGCTTTTTGATCCGGCAACCCTTGCGGCGGCGGATCAGGCAGCCTGCGAAATCGGCAGGCTTTCCCGCCGGGCGGAGGAAGCGGCGGCCTCGATCGCCCGAATCGACGCGCGCATCGCGTCGTTGCAGCCGTGGCTTCCCCTCTCGCTCCCGCTCGACTACATGGGTAGCGAAGCCACCGAATTTTTCATCGGCGTTCTCCCGGCCTCCTGCGAGCCGGAGCTGTTAAAAGCCGAATTGTCGGAGCAGGCACCCGCTTCGCTGCTCGAGCTGATCGGCAGCGACCGGGAGCAGCATTACATGACGCTGCTGGTTCACAAGGGGGACGCGGATGCCGCCATGGCGCTTCTGCGTGCAAACGGCTTTGTCCCCGCTCCCTTCCGGGAGGTTTCCCGCACCGCCGGTGAGGAGCTTGACGCACTGAAGCGGGAGCGGATTGCAGCCGAGCAAAGCGGCGCGGCGGCACGGCAGGCAATCGTCGCCTTTGCGCCAAAACGGCAAAGCATTGCCGCCGCGATCGACGCCTACACGCAGGAGGCGCTGCGGGACAGCCTGCTTTCCTTTACCGGACGAACCGAGCGCACCGTTTATCTGACCGGATGGGTTCCGGCCGACGCGCAAAGCGCGGTGGAGGCGGTGCTAAAGGACGAGGGCTGCGCCTGGGCGTTTTCCGACCCCGAGGAGACGGAGGAACCGCCCACCGCCTACCGCGACAACCGCTTTGTCGCGCCGTTTTCGGCGGTCACCGAAATGTACGGCACCCCAACCTACCGCAGCGTGATCGACCCGAATCCGCTGATGAGCTTTTTCTATTTCATCTTCTTTGGCTTTATCATGGCCGACGCGATGTACGGGCTGCTGATGTTCTTCGGCTGCTGGTTCTATTTGAAGAAGAAGCGCCCCGCCGGAACGATGAAGCGGATGATGACCCTGTTCATGTACTGCGGCGTTTCCACCTTTGTCGCGGGCGCACTGACCGGCGGCTGGTTTGCCGATTTGGCCGCCGCCGTTTCGGGCGGACGCTTTACCATCCCGGCGCTCTGGTTTGAGCCGCTGCAAAACCCGATGCTGATGCTCGTCTTTTCGCTCGGGCTGGGCGCGGTGCAGATCGTGATCGGCATGGGGCTCTCGGGTCTGCGGATGATTCGTCAGGGGCAGGCGCTCGACGCTGTGCTCGATGTCGGCTCGTGGTATCTTGTGTTTCTCGGCATCGGGCTCTTTGCGCTGGGGCTTCCGGTGGGAGGCTATCTCGCCGGGGCGGGGCTTCTGCTCCTGCTGCTGACCGGCGGGCGCAAGAACAAGGGTCTGGGCAAAATTACCGGAGGGCTCGGCAAGCTGTATGGCATCACCGGCTTTCTCTCGGATCTGCTCTCCTACTCCCGGATTATGGCGCTTGGCCTTTCGGGCGCGGTGGTCGGGCAGGTCATCAACAAAATTGCCACGATGGCAACCGGAATTCCCGGCGTAATTCTTTTTGTTGCGGTGTTCCTGTTCGGGCACGTCTTTAACATCGCGATCAGCCTGCTGGGGGCTTATGTGCACACCTCACGCCTCCAGTATATCGAGTTCTTTGGACGGTTCTTTGAGGATGGTGGACATCCCTTTCAGCCGCTTGAGAATAACACAAAATTTGTCGAAATCGTCAAGGAGGACTAAGCAATGAACACCATCACTGGATTTTTGAGCACCGTTTTTACCGGACAGACCTTCGCGCTGCTGGGCGCGGCGCTGGCCATCGGGCTTGCGGGCACCGGCTCCGCCAAGGGCGTAGGCATCGCCGGTGAGGCGGGCTGCGGCGTCCTCTCGGAAAACCCCGATCGCTTCGGCCGCGTGCTGCTGCTACAGGCGCTGCCCGGAACACAGGGCATCTATGGGCTACTGGTCGCCTTTCTGATTCTCTTTGCCGAGGGGGTCATTCCCGGCACCGTCAGCCTCGCGCAGGGCATCGGCTACTTCTGCGCATCGCTCCCGATCGCCATCGCCGGTTATTTTTCGGCCATCGCACAGGGGCGCGTCTCGGCCGCCGGCATGGGCATCGTCGCCACCAAGCCCGAGGAATCGATGAAGGGCGTTATCGCCGCCGGCCTTGTTGAAACCTACGCGGTGCTGGCGCTGCTGATCTCGGTTCTGATCTTCTTTAACGTTCCCAACATCCTGTGATGAAGGAATGATGGTATGAATGGGTTAGAAAACATTTCAAACAAAATTCTCGCCGAGGCCGCGGAGCAGGCCAAATCGATTCTCGCCGAGGCTGAAAATCAAGCCGCCGCTCTCACAGCCGAGACCGAAAAGCAGGCGGTACAGGAGCTGGAGGCAGGACGCCGGACAATCGAGGCCCGCCGAGCCGACATGGCCGAAAAGACCAAGCTGACCGCCTCGCTGGAGCACAGGCGGCTGCTCGCCACCGCCCGTCAGGAGCTGATCGGGCAGGTGTTTGCGACCGCACTCGACCGTCTGGTCAAGCTGCCCGCCGAGGATTACCGTCGGCTTTTGCTTCACCTTGCCGAACAGGCGCTTGCCGACGGCGAGGGCGGCGAGCTGCTCTTAAACGAGCGCGACCGCGCCGCGCACGGCGAAGCGGTGGTATCCGCCATCAACACAAGGCTGGTTGGCAGCAAGGTCTCGCAGGTGACCGGGTCGGTGCAGGGCGTAGTCGATACCATGAGGCGGGGCGAGCTGCCAAGCCTCGATTCGATTCGCGCATCGGTGAAAACCGCCGCCGAGGGACTTTCGCAGGGCAAGCGGATTACGCTGGCCGACGACTGCACCCCCATTGTGGGCGGGGTGGTGATCCGGCGCGGCAGAATCGAGCTCAACTGCGCGCTCGACGTCACGGTGCGGATGCTCTCGGAATCGATGGCATTTGAGGTCAGCGAGCTGCTCTTCCCCGAAGGAGCGTGATCAGATGAAAAGCCGCGACACCGATTATCTCTATATCAGCACCCGGCTTAAAGCCCGCGGCATGAGCCTTTTCTCGCGCGAAAAGCTCGGCAGGCTCATCGCGGCAAGATCGGAGGAGGACGCCGCGAAGCTGCTTTCGGAAAATGGCTGGGGCTCCTTTGACCCCCGCGATCTGACGGCGCTCGAGGCCGAAATCGCCCGGCAGCAGCAGGAGAGCTTTGCACTTTTGTACCGCTACGCCCCCGACCAAAGGATGATCGACCTCTTCCGACTCAAATATGACTACCACAACCTCAAGTCGGTCATCAAGGCCGACGCGTTGGGGCAGGATGCCTCATATCTGTTGAGCACTTCCGGCACCATCCCCCCCGCCACGCTGCTGGCAATGGCGCGGGAGCAGGATTATGCCAAGCTCCCCCGCGCGATGAAACAGGCGGCGGAGCAAGCAGCCGACCTGCTGGCTCGCACCGGGGACCCGCAGCTTTCGGATCTGCTGCTTGACCGGACGATGACCGCCCAGATGCTCGCGCTCGCAGAGGAAACCGGGAGCGAATTTTTGCTGGGCTACGTCCGGCTGATGATCGACCTCGGCAACCTGCGGGTGCTGACCCGATCCGCCCGAACCCGCAAGGGGTACGACTATCTCAAGCGGGCCCTCTTCCCCGGCGGGGGCGTGACCCTCGCGACGCTGACGGGGGAGATCACCGCCGAGCTGCTCAGAGCAAAATTTGCCTCGCCCGCTCTCGCCGCCCCGGTTGAAGCGGCGGTCGCCGCCCTCTCGGGGGGCAGTCTGGCGGCGCTCGACCTCGCCTGCGACAACGCGCTGATCGGCTATCTTCGTTCCTCCTCGCTCATTCCGTTTGGAGAAGCACAGGTCATCGGCTATCTGCTGGCCAAGGAGGCCGAGCTGGTTTCGGTGCGCACCGTGATGGTCGGACGGCACGCGGGGCTCTCCCCGGAACAGATTACAGAAAGGCTGAGGATCAGTTATGTATAAGGCAGCCGTCATTGGGGATCGCCAGAGCGTGATGGGGTTTCGGGCGCTCGGCCTGACCATCGAATGCGCCGAAACCGCCTCGCAGGCCGCCGCCGCGCTGCACCGGCTGGCCGAATCGAGCCATGCGGTCATCTATATCACCGAGCAGCTGGCGGAGAAGATTCCGCAGGAGATCGCCCGGTATCTTGACCTGCCGCAGGTCGCCGTCATCCCGATCCCGTCAAAGGACGGGACGCTCGGCATCGGGGAGCGTGAGCTGCACAACGCGGTGGAACGAGCCGTCGGCGCCGACATCCTGCGCTCCCCCGACGAGGAGTGACGATACGGAAGGAAGGTTTCAATCCTATGAGCAAGAATGGACAGATTGTCAAAATCGCCGGGCCGCTTGTTGTGGCAAGCGGAATGCAGGACGCGAATATGTTCGACGTCGTCCGGGTCGGCAGGCAACGGCTGATCGGCGAGGTCATCGAGATGCGCGGCGATAAGGCCTCAATTCAGGTCTATGAGGAAACGACCGGCATCGCGCCGGGGGACGGCGTGGAAACGACCGGCGCTCCCCTTTCGGTGGAGCTTGCCCCCGGACTGATTACCAACATCTACGACGGCATCCAGCGCCCGCTCGAGGCGATCCGCGCGGTGAGCGGAAACCTTTTGCAGCGCGGCGTCGAGGTCACCGCCGTTGACCACAATAAGAAATGGCACTTTAACCCGGTCGCCAAGATTGGCGATTCGCTGATCACCGGCGACGTTCTCGGTGTCGTCGATGAGACGATCGTCGTCCGGCATAAGGTCATGGTTCCCAACGGGGTCTCGGGAGAGCTTGTGGAAATTCGGGAGGGCGATTTCACCGTTGACGACACCGTCGCGGTGCTCCGGCTCGCGGACGGCAGCCGCAGAGAGCTTTCGATGCTCCAGCGCTGGCCGGTTCGCGTCGAGCGCCCCTACGAAAAGAAGCTTGCCCCCGATATCCCGATGATCACCGGACAGCGTACCATCGACACCTTTTTCCCGATCGCCAAGGGCGGCACCGCCGCGATTCCGGGGCCGTTCGGCTCGGGCAAAACGGTCACCCAGCACCAGCTCGCCAAATGGTCGGACGTTGACATCGTCATCTACATCGGCTGCGGTGAGCGTGGCAACGAGATGACCGACGTGCTGCGGGAATTCCCCGAGCTGATCGACCCGCGCACCGGCGAAAGCCTGATGCAGCGCACCGTGCTGATCGCCAACACCTCCGACATGCCGGTCGCCGCCCGTGAGGCGAGCGTTTACACCGGCATCACCATCGCCGAATACTACCGCGATATGGGCTATGCCGTCGCGGTCATCGCCGACTCGACCTCCCGCTGGGCCGAGGCACTGCGCGAGATGTCCGGCCGTCTTGAGGAGATGCCGGGCGAGGAGGGCTATCCCGCCTACCTCGGTTCGCGTCTGGCGCAGTTCTACGAGCGCGCGGGGCGGGTCATCTGCAAGGGCTCGGAGCACCGCGAGGCGGCGCTTGCCGCTATCGGCGCGGTTTCCCCTCCCGGCGGCGACATCTCGGAGCCGGTCTCGCAGGCGACGCTGCGCATTGTCAAGGTCTTTTGGGGGCTGGATTCGTCGCTCGCCTACCGCCGCCACTTCCCGGCCATCAACTGGCTCAATTCCTATTCGCTCTACTTTGACCGGCTGCAAAGCTGGTATGACGATCACGTGGGGGCCGACTTTATCGCGAACCGCCACCGCGCGATGAGCCTGCTCCAGCAGGAGAGCGAGCTACAGGAAATTGTCAAGCTGGTCGGCATCGATTCGCTCTCCCCCGCCGACCGTCTGGTGATGGAGGCGGCGCAGATGCTGCGCGAGGACTTTTTGCAGCAAAACGCGATGAGCGATACCGATTCCTACTGCCCGATCGACAAGCAGTATCGTCTGCTTGCGATGATTCTTCATTATTACGAGCTGGCCAAAAAGGCGCTCGACGGCGGCGCGAGGATGAACGCCGTCTTCTCGATTCCGACCCGCGACCGGATTGGCCGCGCCAAGGACGTTCCCACCGAGGAATATCCGGCGGTCTTTGCCGAGATCGACCGCGAGATGGCCGAGCAGCTCGAAGCCCTGACGGGAGGTGCCGCGAAATGATTAAGGAATATCGTACGATTCAGGAGGTTGCGGGCCCGCTGATGCTGGTTCGTGACGTTTCGGGGGTGGCCTATGACGAGCTTGGCGAAATCGAGCTGCCCAACGGCGAGCTGCGCCGCTGCCGCGTGCTCGAAATCGACGGCTCGAATGCGATGGTTCAACTGTTTGAATCGTCGGCGGGCATCAACCTCGCCCAATCAAAGGTGCGCTTCCTCGGCCACTCGATCGAGCTGGGCGTTGCCCCGGACATGCTCGGGCGGGTTTTTGACGGCCTCGGCAAGCCGATCGACGGCGGCGCGGACATCCTGCCGGTCAAGTACGTCGACATCAACGGCACCCCGATGAATCCGGCTGCCCGCGATTATCCGTCGGAGTTTATCCAGACCGGCATCTCCGCCATCGACGGGCTGAACACGCTGGTTCGCGGCCAGAAGCTGCCGATCTTCTCCGGCTCGGGACTTCCCCACGCGCAGCTCGCGGCACAGATCGCGCGGCAGTCGAAGGTGCGCGCCGAGGACAGCAAGTTCGCGGTCGTCTTTGCCGCGATCGGCATCACCTTTGAGGAAGCCGACTTCTTCATGTCCGACTTCACCAAGACCGGCGCGATCGAGCGCTCGGTGCTGTTTCTGAACCTCGCCAACGACCCGGCGATCGAGCGGATTTCGACCCCGCGTATGGCGCTTTCCGCCGCCGAATACCTCGCGTTCGACCTCGGGATGCAGGTGCTGGTCATCCTGACCGACATCACCAACTACTGCGAGGCGCTGCGTGAGGTTTCGGCCGCCCGCAAGGAGGTTCCGGGGCGGCGCGGCTATCCCGGCTACCTCTACACCGACCTCGCGACGATGTACGAGCGCGCGGGTCGCCAGCTCGGGAAGGAAGGCTCGATCACGATGATCCCGATTCTTTCGATGCCCGAGGACGACAAAACCCACCCCATCCCCGACCTCACCGGCTATATCACCGAGGGACAGATCATCATCTCGCGTGAGCTCTACCGCAAGGGGCTTACTCCGCCGATCGACGTGCTGCCGTCGCTGTCCCGCCTCAAGGACAAGGGGGTGGGCGTGGGCAAAACCCGTGAGGATCATGCCAACACGATGAACCAGCTCTTCTCTGCCTATGCCCGAGGCAAGGACGCGAAGGAGCTGATGACCATCCTGGGCGAGGCGGCCTTAACCGAGACCGACAAGCTCTATGCCAAGTTCGCCGACGAGTTCGAGCGCCGCTATGTCTCACAGGGCTATACCACCAACCGCTCGATTGAGGAGACCCTCGACCTCGGCTGGGAGCTGCTTTCGATTCTGCCGGTGGGCGAGCTCAAGCGCATCAAGCCCGAATATATCGAAAAGTACCTTCCGAAAAAGGAGGGGTAACGATGGCAAGGCTCAACGTCAACCCCACCCGCATGGAGCTCACCACCCTCAAGCGCAAGCTGGCCACCGCGACCCGGGGGCACAAGCTGCTCAAGGACAAGCGCGACGAGCTGATGCGGCAGTTTTTAGAGATCGTCAAGGCCTGCCAGCTGCTGCGGCAGGAGGTGGAGGAGGAGCTGCAACGGGCGTATCAGGGCTTTTCGGCCGCCTCGGCGCTGCTCTCGCCCGAGATGATCGAGCAGACCTTTCTGTATCCGAAGCAGAGCGTCGCCATCGACATGAAGTTTCAAAACGTCATGTCGGTACAGGTGCCGGTCTATCAGATCAAGACCAAAACCGACGAGGTCGCCGACATCTTCCCCTATTCCTTTGCCACCACCCCCGCCGAGCTTGACGACTCGGTGATGCGGCTCTCGCTGCTGCTCGGAAAGATGCTCACCCTCGCCGAAAAGGAAAAGACGGTGAAGCTGCTGGCGCAGGAGATCGAAAAGACCCGCCGCCGGGTCAACGCGCTGGAATATGTCATGATTCCGCAGTATCAGGAGACGATTCGGTATATCGTGATGAAGCTCGACGAAAACGAGCGCGGCAACACCACCCGCCTGATGAAGGTCAAGGACATGATGCTTGAGGAAAACCGGCAGAAGTCCCTGCAAAAAAGCGAGGCGTCCTAAGGGCTTTCACACTTTCGCAAATCCAAAACCAATTTCCCCCTATAATTGAAAGAAGGAACAGGCGGCTTTTTCCGTGATCGGACGGAAAAGGCCGCCTGTTTGCTTTGCTGCGCCGTTTTCGCTCGAAGCCGCTTCTCTGCTTCCTCTGCCGAAGCGTTGCAGTCCAAACCTTACGAAGTACCCATTCAGGGAGGAAAAAGGTCGTTTCGCGCCTGCGCCCTCCTTTCGCTCGTATTTTGTGCTATCGTAAATAGGATGAATTTTAAAAAGCCGCAAGCCCCTTGTCCTGCTTTGCAACATCTAAAGGAGTGGAAACGAAAATGAAAAAGCGATTTCTAAGCATTCTGTTAGCAGCTTGTATGATTCTCTCGATGCTGCCCGGCTCGGCCTTTGCCGATGGGCAGACGGGCGTTGGCGCTCAGCCCTCGGACAGCGGTCTGGACAGCGGCTCGGCCGAGGTGTTGAGCTGCCCGAACCACCTGCAGCACGACGAGAGCTGCGGCTATGTTGCGGGCACACGGGTACCCTGCTCGCACAAAAACGCGGACGGCAGCTATAACTGCGCGCCCGAGCAGGACAGCGGCGACCCCGGCTATCGCTGCGACCACGAGGATGGCTGCGGCTATACCCCCGGCAGCGTCGGCTCGCCCTGCACGCATAGCTGCGAGCTGTGCCATCCGACCTGCGACTGCGTCACGCTTTGTGTAGAGGGCGCGGTCAATGCCGAATGCCCGGTCTGTGGTGCGGAGGGGGCGGATTTGTCGCTCTGCGAGGGAAAGGCCGCGCTGATGACGCTGGCTGCGCCGCGCTCGACGGTGCTCGAGGTGACTACCACCAAGCAGCTCAACGATGCCATCTATAATAAAACCCACACCTCGTTTAAGCTGATGAACAATCTCGACAGTGACAAGTACGTGGTTTTCTACCAAAGCAACACAGACGATTATTTCCTCGATCTAAACGGTCACACCATCAATTCGTCCGCAGGCGCGACCATTAGCTGGAACGGCACGGGGTCGCTGACCATCACAAACGGCCAGATCAAGAATCGAAGCACCGACAAGAATGTAAAGTACCTCTCAACCATTGAGATGGTTCCTCACAGTGAACAGATTCCCGGAGATCTGGTGATGGAAAAGGTCACCGTAACGAGCGCCGTTCCAGAGGGCGGAGCGCTCTGCGCCCTCTACGGCGGGAGTGTTACCCTGACAGACTGCACGCTCAACGGCAGTGTTTATCTGAGTGTCACCACACTGGACATCACCGGGAGCAGCATCATCGGCAAGCAAACCGATGAACCCACCCTTCGCACCGCGGATGGCGCCACGGTCACAATTCATGGGAGCCAGACGAAGCCGAGCATCATCAGCGGCGGAAATTGGGCTGTGGACAAAGCGCCCACTCTGAATCTCGCCAACTATAACCCAAAATTGGTCAAAATCAGCGGGTCGGCCAAGGCTGACGGCAGCGGCGCGGCCGAGATCACCCAGTCGCAGCTGAGCAAGAGCTTCACCTCCTACAAATACCTCAAATTTGAGCAGGGCGCAGCGCCTACCTCCATTACAGATTCGGCTGCTCTGGTTGCGGCCTTCACTGCTGCCGCAGACGGTGCCACGATCAAGCTGGCGGCAAGCTTTTCTTTAGCGGGTAGTCCCACACTGTCAGGCGCCAAATCGGTGATCCTCGATCTCGCGGGCAATACGCTCACCTGCCCCAGCCCCTACAATCTGGTGGTCGAAAAGGGCAGCTCGCTGACCATCATCGACAGCGACCCGGGCAACAAGGGCAAGATCACCGGGAGTAATTTTTGGAACCTTGCGGTGTATGACAGCAGCAAGCTCATGGTGACCGACGGTCTCGTGGAGAATACAAAATCTGACGGCTGTGCGATTTATACCAATGACAAGTTCACCGGAACGATCACCATCTCGGACACGGCGGAGATTACCAGCAGTAACACGAATAGCGCAGCCTCCAACCGACCGGGCGCGATTTTCTTGACCTCCGGCAGCACGGGCACGGTTCGGCTGCTCGGCGGCACGGTGGAAAACAAGGGCAGCGGCGGCGGCTATGCCGTTTGTGTGGGCGCCGTCGGCACCATCGCCATCCCCTCGGGCGCGCCGATCCTCAAGGGCGACAAGGTCGTGGACAAGGCTCCGGATTTGACCGGCTACGACAAGGTGCAGATCAAGGGCAGCACCACCGATTCGGCGGGCGGCACGCTGGCGAACGTGACAAAGGAGGCACTGGCAGCGAGCCCTACCTCCTACAAGTATCTCACCTTTGTGCAGCTTTATGACGTTGCCCTGAACACGACCACCGGCACCACCTACACCGACCTGCCGGCGGCGGTGGCGGCAGCGAATGACGGCAGCAACGACAACGACACCATCCAGCTGCTGAACTCGATCGAGCTTGGAGCAATGCTGAAAACCCCCAGGACTGCCAAAAACCTTACCATCGACCTCAACGGCTACACGATTGACGGCAAAGCTAACGTGGCGATGACCCACGAGGGCACCGGCACGCTGACCATCGCGGACAGCAAGGGCGGGGGGCGCATCACCGGCTCAAACTACCTGCTGTTCAACGGTACGATCGACATCAGCGCCACGATCGGCAACATAGCCATCACCGGCGGCACCATCGAATGCTCACAGAATGTCACCTCGATCAACGGAGCCGTTACCAACCGCAATGGCGGAACCATCACCGTTTCGGGCACGGCGAAGGTGAACGGCAAAGCCCACCCCGCGATTTATTCCATAGGAAGCGGAAAGGTCATCCTGACGGGCGGCACCGTGAGCGCGACCGCCGCCTACGCGCTCAATGTTGGGAGCAACCGCAGCATCATGGTTCCCTCCGGCGAGCCGGTGATTTACAGCGATAAGCAAGCGGTGACCAGCGCGCCCGACACGACCGGCTACCAGGGCGTCAAGGTGACGGCGAGCACGAATGCCGACGGCAGCTCGCCCGAGGCGGCCTATAACCCTAGCGATGCCTCGATCTTAACCTATAAGTACCTCACCTTCTCGCAGGTTGATGCCGCGAAGAACACGAACACCGGCACCGTCTATGCCGATCTTCAGGATGCGGTGACCGCCGTGAAGCAGGGCCAAGCCATCCAGCTGCTAAGCTCGATCGAGCTTGCCGGGACGGTTAAAATCGATTCCTCCACCTCCAAGAGCTTTACCCTTGACCTCAACGGCTACACGATTGACGGCAAAAACAACCAGGCGATTTTCCACCAGGGCACCGGCACGCTGGTCATCAAGGACAGCAAGGGCGGGGGGCGCATCACCGGCACAAACATCCTGCTGGCCAATTATTCCTCGGGCACCATCACCGTCACCGGCGGCACAATCGAATGCAGTGAGGATACCACCACACCTATGGGGGCCATTTTTAATCGGTCTGGAACGATCTACGTTGGGGGCACGGCGAGGGTGAACGGCAAAAACCACCCCGCGATTTATGCCTCAAGCGGCACGGTCAAAATCGAGGGTGGGGAGATCAGCAGCTCCATCGCTACGCGTAGCGTCCCACAGCTTGCCGCGATTCATGTCGACAGCGGCAAGGTCATCCTGGAGGGCGGCACCGTGAGCGCGCTCGGCCTGAACAGCGACACGAGCAAGAAGGCCATTGCGATCTTCGTTGGGACCCCCTCCGCCGACAGCATCAAAATCTACCCCGGCACGCCGGTGATTCGAGGGGCGACACAGGCGATGAATGTCGCGCCCAACCTGACCTACTATTCCTCGGTCAAGGTGACGGCGAGCACGAAGTACGCAGGCTCGCCCACGACGACCTATGACCCGGCGGCGATCGAGAGCTACCGCTACCTGACCTTTGCCATCCAGAAGACACCCGAGCCCACGCCGAACGCGGACTTCACCGCGACCGGCACGGACACCGGAAGGCTGACCGACATCACGAACAAGATGCGGTACAGCCTCGACGGCGGCAGCAGCTGGAAGGAGATTACCAAAGAGGAGATCGTGGATGGCACCACAGGTGATGACTCTGCGACAACCACCGGCGCGATTTTGCTCACCGGCGTCACCGCCGCCAACGGCGTAAAGCTTTATCAGCCCGCAGGCGACACCGTCTACAAGGACGACAGCGCCGTGCAGACCATCAACGTCACACAGGCGAGCAAGCCGACCGGCGTGGCGGCCACCGATGAAACGTGGAAGAAAAATGACGGCACACTGACCGGCGTGGACGAGTATATGGAATACCGGCTAAGCACCGACACCGACTACACCGCGATCACGGGAGCCACCGTGACGAAGCGCAAGCCCGGAAGCTATGCCGTTCGCATCAAGGCGATCGACCGCGCCCTCGCAAGCGAGGATGTGACCGTCACCGTTGCGGCGTTCGTCAAGGCGACGCCGACCAAGGCGGATCTTAGCTTCAATCTGTCCCCCGTGACCTATAACGGCAGCGAGAGACCGATTGCCGTCACCGCGAAGAACGGCAGGGTGCTCGGCGACATCACTGTGCTGTATGGCGGCGGCTCCGCCCTGCCGAGGAACGCGGGCAGCTATGCCGTGACGGTGAATCTCACGGGGAGCGCGGAGTACGAGGCGCTGACTGGGCTTTCGCTCGGAACGCTTGTCATCAACAAGGCGCCTGTCACCGTTTCGATCGCCTGCACAGGCAAGGTCTATGACGGCAACAACGCGGCCACGGTGACCTATACCGTAAACGGCAAGCTCGGCAGCGATGTGGTTACTGCCAGCGGCACAGCCGCCACCTATTCCGATAAGAACGCGGGTACCGGCAAGGCGGTCACCGCCAGCGGCATCACGTTGAGCGGCGCGGCAGTGAACAACTACCGTCTGACGGGCAGCACCGCCGCCACAACGGCGAGCATCACCAAGGTGCCGCTGACCGGCGGCACAATCAAAGCCGGACGGAGCAGGGACTATGACGGCACAGCAAAACTGACCGGTATCCCTGTCACCTACGCAGGCGGCGTGAACAACGAAAACGTCACCGGCCTTGTCAGCGGCAGCACCGACGACGCAAACGCGGGCAGCGCAAAGCCGCTCACCGTCACCGGCCAAACACTCGACGCGGCCTATGCCGCCAACTACACGCTGCCCGCCAACAACAAGGTGACCGGCAAGGTAGAGATCAAAAAGATCAACCCCACCCTCGTCATCGACGCCCCCACCAGCCAGCTGGGCGGAAAGGATATTACCGTAACGGTGACGATCAGCAATCCGAAGGGTGCGACTACCGGCTTTCCGGCGGCAAACGAGATTGATTTGAACGCTGTGAAAAACGCTACCGAGAAAACCGCACTCGCGGCGGTGGTGGGCAAGCCCGGCGTGTATCAGGCAACCTACACACTGGCCACCTATGACCCGGACAGCGCCGCCGACAACCAAGCAGCCTTCAGCGTGTCAATCCCCGCCGAGACCGCCAACTATAATGCAGACATGATCGGCGAGACCAAAACGGTTGTAATCAGCGACAAGTACGGCAGTCAGGTCGCCGTTTCGGCGAATCAGGGCAGTGCCAGCTACGGCGCATCCGTGACGCTCACCGCCACCGTTTCCAAGGCTTCCCCCGCCGATCCCATCGCGCCGGTCGGCACGGTACAATTTAAACTCAACGGAAGCAATCAGGGCGAGCCGATCACCATTGACGCACAGGGCAAGGCCACCCTCACGCTGGATAAGAGCGTGCTGACATCAGACGCGACCCTCGGCGGAAAGCCCTATTCGATTACCGCCAAATTTGTCAGCGCAAACCCCGAGCTGGCCGACAGCGCCTCCTCGGCGATGACCGTCACCGTGTCTCAGAAGATGCTCAGCATCACCGCCAAGGATCAATATGCCTACCAGCACAAGCAGCTTCCCGTGCCGGAACTGATCTATGACGGATTTGTCGAGGGCGAGACCGAAGCGGTGCTCGGCGCGAACGCCTACACCGCCACCCACTCGGTTCCCGATGCGCTGCAATACGGCGAATTTGCCATCCATGTCACCGGCAGCACCACGAACACCAACTATGACATCCTCCCCATCGACGGAAAGCTCATCATTCTGGAGGACACCAACGAAAAGAGGCCGCCCGTAGCCGAGCTTCCCACCGCTCCCGCCGAAAAGCCGGTTGTGATTGCACAGCCTGTCGATCCCGACCGGCAGCTCCGATTCATCACCTCCGAGCTGATCCCTGATGAGGAGCAGGCGGTCGCCAGCTGGCTGGCTGCCAATTCACAGATCGACCCCGAGACCGCTCGGATGCAGTCCCACGAGGTGGAGCTGCAGGTGAGCAGGGACGGCTCCACTTGGCAAAAGGCCACGATGGCCGACGTCGCCCAAGGGCTCGTGAAGGTCGCTCTGCCCGTGCCCGAGGGAACCACCCCCAGCACCCATCGCTACACCATCTACCACTTCGGAAACGGAGCCGATCAACCTGCCAATGAGCAGTTTAACAGCCCCGAATACGACGCGGGTTCCAACACCCTTTCGGCGACGGTGACCTCGATGAGCCCGTTTGCCGTGGTTGCCACCCCCAAAAGCGGCGGCTCGTCCGGTGGTTCGTCCGGCGGCGGCTCGTCCGATGATTCGCCCCGCACCGACAATTCCTACGCCTTCTGGATGGAGGTCAAGGATCAGATCGAGCAAGCAGCCTCCGGCGACGTGGTGAAGGCAAACGCCAAGAGCTACGACAAAATGCCCCGCGTTGTCATGGACGCGCTGCTCCAAAACAGCGGCGTGGGGCTGGTCATCAGCTGGAACGGCGGCAAAACCATCACCATCCCGGCGGGCAAGGTACAGCAAAGCGAGATCAACCGCGTTTACTGGCCGCTGTCCCGGCTGGCCGAGCTATATGCCGACATCCCCACCGACGCGGTGCTCACGCAGATTAACCCCGGCACCGGCGGCGTGGCCTATGTTCCGGTGAGCGGCGGCAGCACACTGGTGGCGGAAGCCAGCGAAACTGTGTACGGCTCAAACACCCCTGCAACCATCCGCGAGCTTGCGGTGACCCCGTCCGACGCGGGCTTTGAAGCGGTTGCTTCTCCCGCTGTCACCGTCACCCAACCGGCCGCAAAGGCCACGGCCAACACCTCCACCCCGTGGAGCGGCCTTGCCCTGCTGCTGGCGGGCGCTGCCCTTGGCGGTGTCTGGATGCTGCGGCGCAAGCACACGGAAAACCGGTAGCAGCCCGGTCTTGATCAAAAATTAGCACAGCCTTTGAAAAGCAATTGCTCCACCTTCTCAATGACCCTCCGCGAAAAAATTTCGCGGAGGGTCATTTTCCTGTTTTTACCTGTTTTGATTTCCAAATTTTAATTGCCATGATACTTGCCCTACAAATGGGGACGATATTCCTGATTCATTTTCGCATTTTACACGATCAGGAGGAACGCTTCATGTCAAACGCGGGCGAGGACAATCGTAAAAAGGGAACATGGTTTCAGCGCTTTCTCAACGGCGTGGAGGTGGTCGGCAACCGTCTGCCCCATCCCATCACGCTTTTTGCGCTGCTGGCGCTGGCAATTATTCTAATCTCGGCGCTCTGCGCTGGGCTGGGCGTTTCCGCCACCGGCCAGATGGTCAATAGCAAAACCAACACCATTGAGCTACAAACCTTCCACGCGGTCAGCCTGCTTGGTCGCGAGGGGCTTGCCTATCTGCTGACAAGCGCCGTGAGCAACTTTACCGGCTATGCCCCGCTCGGCACCGTGCTGGTGGCGATGCTGGGCGTGGGCGTGGCGGAGGGAAGCGGCTTTATCTCGGCGCTTCTGAAAAAGACGGCGCAGATCACCCCGCGCGCGCTGATTACGCCGACGGTGGTCTTTCTCGGCGTGATGTCGAATGTCGCCTCGGACGCGGGCTACGTCGTGCTGATTCCGGTGGGGGCGCTGATGTTTCAGGCCTATGGCCGACACCCGATGGCGGGGCTTGCGGCGGCCTTTGCGGGCGTGTCGGGCGGATTTTCCGCAAACCTCATCATCGGAACGCTTGAGCCGCTGCTCTGCGGCATCACAAACGAAGCGGTCAAGCTGGTCAATCCCGGCTATACGGTGCTCCCCACCGGAAACCTCTATTTCATGATGGTTTCGGTCGGGCTGATCGTGCTGCTCGGCACACTGGTCACCAACCACATTGTGGAGCCGCGCTTCGGCGCATACCACGGCGACGCGCAGGAGGAGGACATCCGCGGCCTCACCACGCGGGAAACCCGTGCGCTGCGCCGTGCCGGACTTACCCTGCTGCTGCTCGCCGTGGGGCTGGTGCTGGCCGCGATTCCTCAGGAATCGTTTCTGCGCAACCCCCAAACGGGGGATCTTGTCGCGGGCGCGCCGCTGATGAACGGAATTATCCTGATCATCGCCGTCTTCTTTTTTGTCCCGGCGGTCGTTTTCGGGCTCTCCTCGGGAAGCTTTTCCGGAGAAAAGGATGTCTGCGCCGCAATGGGAAAGGCGATGTCCTCGTTGGGCAGCTATATCGCGCTGGCCTTTATTTCCGCACAGTTTATCAACTACTTTAACTATACCCGGCTTGGAACCATCCTCGCGCTGCGCGGCGCGGAGCTTCTGCGCTCCACCGGCATCGGCGGAATTCCTCTGATGCTGCTGTTTATTCTGTTCGCGGCATTCCTCAACCTGTTCATGGGCTCGGCCTCGGCGAAGTGGACGATTCTCGCCCCTGTGTTTGTGCCGATGTTCATGCTGCTCGGCTACACCCCCGAGCTGACCCAGATCGCCTATCGCATCGGCGATTCCTGCACCAACCTGATCACGCCGCTGATGAGCTACTTTGCGATGATCGTTGTCTTTGCAAAACGCTACGACGACAAGGCGGGCATCGGCACGCTGATTTCGACCATGCTCCCCTATTCGATCACCTTTTTGGCGGGCTGGTCGGTGCTGCTCATTCTTTGGATGCTGATGGGATTTCCGATCGGCCCCGGCGCGGGACTGCGGCTATAAAAGGGGGAGGAGCTTTTAGCATCCCTCCAATCAGGATGTTTACGAAAAAAGTTAAGCAAATTTATTCGGATCGCAAAATACTTCACATTTTGTTTTGCTTATACTTCCGTATCATATTCCGAAAGGAGCTGACGGTAACTCCCAATGCCTCACTGGCAGTTTTTAATGTATAAGCACCATTTTGCCATTTTTTATAAATCGGATAAAATTCTTCGGGAATAGGTGTCGGAAAACGTCCTAAGTGTTTTCCTTGTGCTTTGGCAATGGCAATACCTTCAGCCT
>CAZVAV010000002.1:0-26626 GCA_964625135.1 uncultured Oscillospiraceae bacterium
GCCCCGGCAGATTGAGCAGAAGCATCGCACCGGTAAAGAAATCACAAAGCAGCCAGATTTCCAGCCCGCCGCCCACCGCGCCCGCCGCCGCGCCCGCCGCATAGAGAAAGCGGTAGATCGGTTCGGCGGCCTTTGCACGAGGACAGAGAAATTCAAGCGCGCGCCGTCCATAGGCATACCATCCGCAGACCGAGGTAATTCCAAAAAGCGCGATGAACACGGCGACCAGCGAGCCGCTGCCCCCGCCCAGAGCCGCCGAAAAGCAGGCGGAGGCCAGCGCCGCGCCATCCAGCCCCTCGGCGCTCCAAACCATGCCGTTCCCTGCCGTCAGCAGAACCAGCGCGGTCAGGGTGCAGCTGACGCTGGTATCGATAAACACCTCAAGAATTCCCCACATCCCCTGCTCCACCGGCCCCTTGCTCGCCGCCTCGGCATGGGCAATCGGGCTTGATCCCATTCCGGCCTCATTGGAAAAGATCCCCCGGGAAAGGCCGTAGCGCATCGCCGCCCGGGCGGTATAGCCCGCCGCGCCCCCCGCGGCGGCTCGAAAACCGAAGGCCCCCTCCATCACCGCGCGCAGCGCCCCCGGCAGGGCGGCGCGCTCCTGCCAGATCGCCGCTCCCGCAAGCAGCAGATATCCCACCGTAATGATCGGAACCACCACGGCGGAAAGCACCATCACCCCTCGCACACCGCGCCCGGTGGCAAGCAGGGTGAACAGACCAAAAAAAGCGGCACAGCAAAGCGGCGGAACCGACA
Organism: uncultured Oscillospiraceae bacterium; assembly: GCA_964625135.1. Classification (GTDB taxonomy): domain Bacteria; phylum Bacillota; class Clostridia; order Oscillospirales; family Ruminococcaceae; genus Yanshouia. The sequence continues at coordinate 760 of CAZVAV010000002.1, forward strand.
GAGAGGACAGTGCCTGAGAAGCGGAATTGGATTGGGTCATATTCCCCATTCCCACCGCCGCGGCAAGGCAGCAAAAGGCAAAAACAGCTGGCAAGGCTTTTCCCTTTCCAGACGGAGAAACCAGCTTCAGATAGCCCATCGGCCCCGGCCCCAGGCTTCGGTAGCGCACCGAAAGAGCCACCTCGGCAAATTTCAGCATCATTCCGGCGAGCGCGGCACACTGCATCCAAAGCAACGCGCCCGGCCCTCCCGCAACAAGGGCGGTGGCGACCCCGACGATGTTTCCGGTGCCCATCGTCGCGCCCAGCGCCGTACTCATTGCCATCCACGGAGAGGTCTCCCCGTTTTTTCCCGCACCTGCGCTTTGCACCATCCCCCGCAGGGCGGCAGGCAGACAGCGGATCGAAAAAAAGCGGGTTTTTACTGTCAGATACCCGCCCAAGCCGAGCAGGAGCAGCAGAGTAAACGGCCCCCAAAGAGCCGAGGCCATCGATTCGAGCATGTTGCATCCCCTCCATGCAACATACCTATTCGCACTGTCAAAAAAAATTCCGACACAAGCGGCGTGGGAACGGGCGTTTTCCACACCGCTTTATTCATTTACAACGTCCAGCAGAGAGGTAACCCCCTCCATTCTGGCAAGCTGTGTGTTAAAGCATTGTAAAAAGCGCTGGATTGGTTCGCTCTTGCGCTGCTCCCCAACCAGATAGTAGATGATCCGATCCGGCGGGGCGTCCTGCATCGGTCGCACCGATACCCCCACTCTTTTCCTGAGCTGGTAAGCCGCCGAGGCGGGGAGCACGGCCCAGTTGTCGCTCCAGAAAAGAAACTCTTCAAAAAACGACATCTTATCGAGCAGAACACGGGGGCGCAGCGCCCGGTCAAACCAATAGTTATGCCACATATCGTATTCCGGGCTCCACGGCACCCGGATCTGGTGGGTGGGGTCGAGCTCGGAGGGATGCACGACGTCAGGATATCGGGCGTTAGAGCCACAGACAAAGAGCATCGGCTCCCGAAAGGCCGGAACCGTCTCAATCCCGCTCGCATACATATCATCCGAAACAAAGGCCAAATCGACCATCCCGCTTTCGACAAAGCCGTAGGATTCCTGAGAATGCAGGGTTCGGATCGAGACGCTGAACTCCGGATTTTGCAGCAAAAAGGTTCGGTAGATTTCCGGCATGATGTAGGTGCTGACGCTGTCCACCGTCGCCAGATTAAACGAAAGCGCCTGATCCAGCTTGGAGATTCCCTGCGCTTCCTCCCAGAGCAGCTTCCACTTTTCGGCCACCGTGATGAAGGCCTGCCCCTCGGCGGTCAGCTCGATCCTCCGAACCCCTTTCTGCCGGTTCATCAGCATGTAGCCAAGCTCCTGCTCCAAGGTTTTAATCCGGCGGCTGAGCGCCGATTGTGTGACATAGAGCAGCTCAGCCGCCCGTGTGATGCTCCCGGTTTTTACCACCGCCATAAACCCCTCTATCTCAAGGTTGGTCATTGGGCTCCCTCCAAACATTCTGTTTCACTCATATTATAAAAGCGAAATAGGCATTTTACAAGGTATTCTTTTGGCGCTATACTGAAAATCAGGATCAGCTTGTTTGGAGTGTGAGGCATATGAAGCATCAAGATTTGACAACGGGTTCCCCGATTGCCCGGTTGTCCTGGTTTGCCCTTCCTCTGTTAATCGGCAACCTGATGCAGCAGCTTTACAACGCGGTCGATTCGATTATCGTCGGGCGCTTTATCGGGGAGGACGCCTTCGCCGCCATCGGTGTATCCGGCACAGTGATGAACATCTATATTTTTATTCTGGTGGGCTTTTGTACCGGATTTTCCATCCTGTTTGCCTCCTACTTCGGCGCGGGAGATTACGACCGGCTGCGCAACACCCTCGTTACCTCCTGCTGCTTTGGCAGCGTGCTCGCGGTGGCTGGCGGACTCGGGGGCATTCTTTTGCTCAAACCGTTATTGCGCGCCATCCGCACCCCGGAGAACATCCTTGGGGACGTCACCCTCTATCTGCGCACCATTCTGCTTGGTTTGATCTTTACCTTTCTGTATAATTTTTTTGCGGCGGCGCTGCGGTCGATCGGCAGCTCGGTTTCGGCACTTCTCTTTCTTCTGCTGGCTACCGTCATTCACATCCTGCTGGATATCCTTTTTGTCGCCGTCTGGCAGATGGGCGTAAGCGGCGTGGGGCTGGCTACGGTCATCTCGCAGGCGATCTCGGTGGTCTGCTGCGTGATTTATACCTTTCGCACCTTTCCGGAGCTGCGAATCAGCAAAAAGGACATTTATTATAACGCCGAAGCACTCAGAGACAGCGTCAGCTATGGCTTTATCTCCGCACTACAGTCCTCCAGCCTTTATATCGGCAAGCTCTTTGTCCAATCGGCGATCAATCCGCTTGGCTCGACAACCATCGCCGCTTTTTCGGCCGCGACCCGTTTGGAGGACTTTCTGCTTACCACCGGGGACAGCGGAGGCTCTGCGCTGACCGTGTTTATGGCTCAGAACCGGGGAGCCCAGCTCTACGAGAGGGCGCAAAAGAGCTACTGCTCCTGGCGCAACGTGATGCTCGGTGTCGGCGCACTGCTTTCGGTATTGATGTACCTGTTTCATCCATACCTGCTCCCCTTTATCGCCGGAACGGCAGGCCCCGAAACCTTGGCTATCGCGAGCGATTATCTTAAAACGATGTGCCTCTTCTATCTTCTCAGTATGCTCGGCTGCGCCTACTCCGGCTATTTCAGGGGGGTTGGAATGATCCGTATTCCGTTTTATGCCACAACGCTGCAGATTACTATCCGGGTGCTGCTCTCCTTTTTGCTGGCGCCCATCCTCTCACTGCGTGGCGTAGCCATTGCCACCGGCGTTGGCTGGATTGCGATCATTCTCTTCCAAACCACAGTTTACCGGGCAAATTACCAAAGGGTAAATACCACCCTCTAATCCTGCCATCCTCTCTCCCAGAGAACGGCAATCCCCGGCGGCATATCGCATCATCCCTCCGTTTGGCGCGACCATGTTACCGTGGATTGCCGTTCCCCACAGAAAGCGAAAACAGCGGGGCTCCGTCGTAGGGTCACGCTGTTTTCAAAGGAACCGTTCCAAAACAAAAACGCTTAGGCAGGACAACACCGAAACCCGGAAAAGAGCAACGCCGCTCCATGCCAGCGGCGCCAAAAGCGAAAGTAATCCCGGCACATACAAAGAGCCGCCCTCTTTCGAGAGCGGCTCTTTGCATCTTTAAGGAGTATCGAACCACTGGTAGCCGAGCCTTAGTTGGAGAGCGGCTGATGGCCACCGTGCTTCCGTGAAATTATTTGGCGGGAACAATCTCCAGCCAATAACCATCGGGATCACTGATAAAATAGATCCCCATCGCCTTGTTTTCATAGCAGATACAGCCCATTTCGCTGTGCAGCTTGTGAGCCGCTTCCATGTCGTCGGTACGAAACGCGATATGGATTTCATTTTCCCCAAGATTATAGGGGTCGGTATGGTCACGCAGCCAAGTCAGCTCCAGCTGATGCTCGCTGCTGCCGTCCGAAAGATAAACCAGAATAAAGCTGCCGTCGGCGGCTTGCTTGCGGCGAACCTCCGCGAGGCCAAGCGCCTTTTCATAAAAGGCTATGCTCTCCTGAAGGTTGCATACGTTGATGTTGTTGTGTGCAAAGCGGAAGTACATTCAGACAACGCTCCTTCATATCGGTGGAATATCCTGTTGTTTATTATAGCGAATCACCAATACGATTTCATCCTTTGCCGATGAAAGGAAGATTACAATTCGTTGTCAAAACACCTAAAATTCGTGCCGTTCTGCAATCATTTGACCAAAAAAAGCCACTGAATGAACAGCGGCTTAGCTGGTATAATCTTCGATTAGCCGCAGCAGATCGGAATACTGGGTCACTTCAATTCCCTCCTCAAGCCGCAGACGGTCAACATCCGGAAGGTGGTGCAGATATCGATCGAGCACAAGCTCGGGCTCCTTTTTTCCAATGATAAAGACGGCGAGCTTCCCCTCATAGCCCCGCAGCAGATAATGCGGCTTTTGCTCGAGCGGCATCGCACTGATCGAATCGGCAAAATCATTGGCGGTCATGCTCGGATCGGGTACAAGCTGCCGCAGCAGAATCCCCCCTCCAAATCCGATGCCCAACGCCACAGCAAGGACAACGGCCCCCCAGCGGGCGGCATGATTTCTCATTCTCCGGCCTCCTTCGCAGTAAGTCCATAAAAGTCATACAAAGTGTTGACGACGACGCCCTGCCATATACACCCATTGCAACTCTTTTTCAGCAAATACCGTCTACACAAATGGGAGATTTTGTGGTATACTAATTTTCATCTGTGATATTCAGAGACGAGCCGGTTAAAACCCTTCCGGTTTCCTTCATTTTATTCCTATTTTACGCAAAGGAGGGATGATTTGGTGCCAGAGCAAACCAGAAAATCCGCGCCAAACCCATCACCCAGACGAAAAAAGAAGCGTTCCCGCTTCAGTCCTCTCATTCTCGTGGCGAAATTTCTTTCGATCCTTCTGATGATCGGTATCATCACAGGCTGTATCGTCGCTTCGGTGCTGACTGTTTATGTCCTCAACACCCTCGACGCAAGCGACAAGGTGGCGTTGGAAAATGTAAAGATGAGCTTTACGACCATTCTCTATGCCCTTGACGAGGAGACCAACGAGTACTTCGAGCTACAGCGGGTGCAGAACAACGAAAATCGAATCTGGGTCGACTACACGGATATTCCCCAGAGTGTCAAGGACGCGGCGGTTGCGGTCGAGGACAAGCGCTTTTGGGAGCATCCCGGCATCGACATCAAGCGGACGATCGCAGCGGTATTTAACTACCTCAATCCGTTCGCCACCGACTATTTCGGCGGATCGACCGTTACCCAGCAGGTCATCAAGAACGTCACCTCCGACAATGAGTTTGATGTCGGCCGAAAGGTGCGGGAAATCTTCCGCGCGATCAATCTGGAAAAGAATTATTCCAAGGATCAGATTCTGGAGGTTTATCTCAACACCATCGCGCTGGGCAATGGCCAGAATGGGGTGCAGTCGGCCTCCAACCTCTATTTCGGCAAAAACGTTTCGGATTTGACCCCCGCCGAGGCGGCCTCGCTCATTGCGATCACACAGAATCCGACCAAATGGAATCCTTTCTCCAACCCGGAAAATAACCGGGAGCGCCAGTTGATGGTGCTGGGGATGATGCATGATCAGAAGAGACCTGACGGTACCCCAATGCTCTCCGACGAGGAGTACAAGACGGCAATCGGGCAGGAAATGGTCTTCCGCACCGAGGAGTTTCACGAAAATCTCGACACGGTGCAGGGCTGGTTCATCGATACCGTGTACGACGAGGTTCGCAACGATCTGGTCAAACGAGCCGGCTATACCGAGGCGGGCGCTAAGGAAGCACTGCGCACCGGCGGCTTTCGCATCTACACCACCGTGGATGCCGAAATGCAGGATTACCTTGAAAAGAAATATATCATCGGCAGCGAAAACAGCCCCTTCACCCAGCTGCATAACGAGGAATATCCCGAGTCGGCGTTTGTCATTCTCGACCTGCAGGGTCAGATCAAGGCAATTGTCGGCTCCGACCGGGAGAAATCCGGCGCACTGCTCTTTAACCGCGCCACCAGCGCGGTGCGTCACCCCGGCTCGACCATCAAGCCGATGGCCTCCTATTCGCTGGCGTTGGAGTACAACATCATCCACTGGTCAATGGTCTGGGATGACAGCCCCATTCTGCTCGATCCGGAGGATATGAATTCCTGGTACCCCAAAAACTTCTATGGCTTCTATCGCGGCCCGATCACCATTACCGAGGCGTTGCAGCGCTCGACCAACACCATCCCGGTCAAGCTGGTGCAGATGCTCTCTCCCCGTACCAGCTTTGATTTTCTTCGTGATCAGCTCGGCTTCGGGCATCTCGTTGAGAGCGAAACACGCAATGGGCGAACCTATACCGACATCGCCCTGGCGCCGATGGCGCTCGGCGGCCTTACCGACGGAGTGACCCCGCTCGAGATGGCGGCAGGCTATCAGATGTTCGGAAACGGCGGGCTTTATTACGCTCCCCATTCCTACACCAAGGTCGTCGATTCAGAGGGAAACATCGTCCTTCAAAACAAGGCGGTTCCCAAGCGGGTTATTTCGGCGGAGACGGCAACCATCATGAATCAGCTGATGCAGCGGGTTACCGCCGCCGCCCCCGGCACCGGTACCACCGCCAAATTCTCGCAGATGCCGATTGCCGGTAAAACCGGCACCTCGGACGAGGATTATAACCAGTGGTTCATCGGCGTCACCCCCTACTATGTCGGCGTCTGTTACCTCGGCTACGACGAGATGGAGACGATCCGCTATTCCGGCTATGGTTATCCGCCTCCTATCATCTGGAAAAATGTGATGGCGCCGATCCATGCCAATCTTCCGATTATCGATTTCCCCGTCTCCCCCAATGTCGTGGAACGCACCTACTGTCTGGAAACAGGCAAGCTGGCCGGGTCGCTCTGCACCCAGATCGGGACAGGCTGGTATAAGCTGACCAATCTTCCGGAGGAATGCACCTATCATGGCACGGTGCTCGACCTGAACGACAACGAGAGCAGCGGCGACGAGAGAGACGGCGTCATGAGCCCGTCCCGGTATAGCTCACCCTCCTCGCAGGAATCCGCTGAAAGCCCCGAAATCCCCGTTCCGAACTACTGGGACTGGATTAACAATCAGGGTGGCACGACCAACCCGTAACGGCATTGAAAGCGGCGAACCCGAAATTTTTCGGGTTCGCCGCTTCGCTTTTTAGCGGACAGGATGGTCAATGATGTTGGAGCATGGTATACTATAGCTGACATCTCTGAGAAATCTTTTCGGTGTCAAAGGCAACAATTTCCCGTTTTCCCTACACTTGATAGGATAGAATCGGCAGCCAGCCAAAAGAGGAGGCATAGGCCGTTTGGATGCAATTATAACCATCAATGACCTTTCAAAAAGCTACCGGGTCGGACATGAAAAGGTGCGTGCACTTTCCCATATCAGCCTGCAGATTGGCCGTGGGGAAATCTGCTGTATTTTAGGTACCTCCGGTTCGGGAAAATCGACCCTTCTAAACCAGCTTGCCGGGTTGGAAAAGCCCACAGCAGGAAGCGTCCGGATCGGAAAAACAAATATTTCACGATTGTCGGAGGATCAGCTCGCGGGATTTCGGCAAAAAAACATCGGCTTCGTTTTTCAGTCCTACAACCTCATCGCTTCGATGTCGGCACTGGAAAACGTCGCGATGCCGCTGCTTTTTCGGGGAATGCCCAAAATTATGCGCGACCGGGAAGCGGCGCAGATGCTCAAAAAGGTGGGGCTCGGCAACCGGATCAACCATAAGCCCTCTGAAATGTCTGGCGGCCAGCAGCAGCGCGTGGGCATAGCCCGCGCCTTTGTCGCCAAGCCCAAGATCGTGTTCGCCGACGAACCGACCGGCAACCTCGACAGCCACACCACGCTGGAGGTGATGAAGCTGCTGATCGAGATGTCTCATCAGTATGGCATCACCTTTGTGCTGGTCACCCATGACAATGAGCTGGCTCGCTATGCCGACCGAATCATTACGATCCGGGACGGCCTTCTGGTCGGGGACGACCAAAACGAGCGGCCTGCCTATCTTGAACAACAGAGCGAAACCGAAAATGCCTCCGCGGACGCCCCCGCCCAGCCGCCCGAGAATACGCTGACAGCAGAGGATCAAAATCAAGCTCCCTCTGACGGAGAAGAAAAGAGGAACCATGCCGATGAGAATGAAAAAACTGTTTAGCCTGCTGCTCTGCCTGACGCTGGTACTGGTCATGCTGCCGACGGCGGTGTTCGCGGCGAAGGTTTTTGTACAGACCGACAGCGACAAGGATATTGTGGTGAGCGGAACCCCAAATTCCACGGTGAAAATCGGACGCTATACCGCAAAATCAGAGTACAACTCCGATAACAAGCAATGGCAGCTTAAAATTTCGGGGCCGGAGGGCTCCTCGCAGGATTACATCTTCACCATCCCAAACGCCAGCTCTGAAGGCGGCAAAAAAACGGTGATGTCCTGGAGCGGTCTAAAATTTACACTGACCGATCAACAAAGAAATTGGGAAGACGGTGGTATCAAGGCCGCGTTTACCGTCCTTGACAGTGACAGCGGAACCACAGTCATTGGCGCAAACAACATGAACCGGATTAATATCAGCTATGGCGGCACCATCAAAAAGAACCGAACTTTCACCGTAACCTACCGGGTCATGGACTACAATGTCAGTGCGGCCGAGGTGAAGCCCGACAGCTTTGAGTTCGGCGCATTTTCGTCTGACGCTTTTATTTTGCTCAATCCAAATCCCGTAGCAAAATTTGTTGATGAGGGCGGTGATAAACGGGCGGTCTTTGAGATTACATTTGATCTTTCTTATACCGGAACCGGCAATGCGTTCGCTTTCACCGCGGCGTATAAGCTGCTGAATGACGAAGTACGTACGATTGACTGTTCGACGACCATGCCAAAAACCGAGCAATATGTCGATGACGATGACGACGACGATGATGATAAACCCGATCTCGATCCCCTGACCCCCTATATCATCGTTGACAGCTACAACTACGGGGGCAGCAGCGTTACGGCGGGTGAGGATTTTACCCTCAAGCTGCGGCTGCGCAACACCAGCAAAACCAACGCACTGGTCAACGTTGTGATGAATGTCTCCCCCACCGGCGTCTTTTCGATGGCCAGCACCTCGAATACCTTTTTCATTGACCGGCTGGGGGCGGGCAATGTGCTGGAAAGGGAGGTTACCATTCAAACCGGCCTGACCAAGGTGACCGACGACAAGGACTCGAACGCGATCAATCTGTCGTTTAAATTTCAGTACGTGAACACCGCCAACGACAACGACCGGCTGGTGAGCGGTGAATCGAGCGAGAGCATCACCATTCCGGTTGATTTTCCCGACCGATTTGAGCTGGGAATCCCCGAGGTCGAGGAAGCGTACCAAGGAGAGGAATGCTACATCGCGGTATCGATGGTCAACAAGGGGCGCAGCGGGGTCTATAACCTCACTGCCCGAATCGAGGGCGAAGGGATGGCCAATCCCGGCCAGAGCCAGTTTGTCGGCAACCTCAACGCCGGAACGGAATCGACCGCCGATTTCTCGGTGCGCTATAATGAGGCCGGGGATTTTGTCGGCAATATCATTGTTACCTATGAGGACGCGAACATGAATCCCAAGGAAGCAAGCGTTCCCTTTAACATATCGGTTATGGAAATGAACTTTGGCGGCGGGGAGGAGCTTTTTCCGCCCGACGAGCTTCCCCCGCCTGACGAACCGGTTGATCTTGAGCCAAAGAAGGATCCCATCCGCCCTGTCATGATCGCGGTGGGCGCAATTGTCTGCCTGATGAGCGCCTATACCACCGTCCAAAAGACCAAGCTCAAGAGGAGTCTCTTTATCGATGAAGATATTTGATCTGATTTCGATGTGCCTGCGCAATCTTGCCCGTCGAAAGGTACGAACGCTGCTGACCGTCGTCGGCGTGGTGGTCGGCACCTGTGCCATTGTTGTCATGATCTCGTTGGGGCTCGGCATGAACGCCAGCCAGGAAGCCTTGCTTGCCCAGATGGGTGATCTGACCATCATCGAAATTTACAGCTATGGTGGCAAAAGCCAGAACGGCAAGGAGGTCATCCTCAACGACGAAGCGATGGCTCAGATTCAGCAGCTGGGCGGCGTGCTTGCCGCTACCCCCTTCTACAATCCGGAAAATCTTTCGGCTCAGCTTTTCGCGGGCAACGGCGAGCGCTATTCCACCTATCTTTACAACGTCGTCGGCGTCTATCCCGAGGCGCTGCCGCTGCTTGGCTATGAGCTCACCTCGGGGAGCTGGGAGGAAGCCTTTGCTTCCCCCTACTCGATGGTAGTGGGACAGTATGCGGCATACAATCTCCGGGATACCCGCAAGCAACGCAACAACCGGCGTGACCCCTACCCCGACCGAAACGGAAAAATTGTTGATCCGTTTGTTGATTTAAGCGCCTCCAAGTTAATCCTGCGGCTCGATCAAAAATCGGAGACCGCAAAAAAGATTGAGTATAAGCCCACGGTTACCGCGGTACTCAAGGAGGACTGGGCGCGCGGCTACGAGACCTCGCGCGGCATGTTCATGTCGATTGAGGAGCTGCGCAAGATTGAGGCGGACTATATCAAGGCCAACGAAATCAAGGTTGACCGTAAGGCGGGAGTCAAATACCAGAATGCCAAGGTGAAGGTCGCCGATATGAAGTATGTCGGGCAGGTGGAAGAGGCAATTCAGGCGATGGGCTTTGACACCTATTCAATGGAAACCATCCGAAAGCCGATGGAGGAGCAGACCAAAAAGCAACAGATGTTCTTAGGAATTATCGCCGGGGTTTCGCTCTTTGTCGCCGCACTCGGAATCGCCAATACCATGCTGATGAGCATCTATGAGCGCACACGCGAGATCGGTGTCATGAAGGTAGTCGGCTGCTATGTCCGGGACATTCGAGCCATCTTCCTGATGGAAGCGGGCTGCATCGGCTTCTTCGGCGGAATTGCAGGGGTGCTGCTCAGCTACCTCATTTCCTTTCTCATGAACTTTTTCGGCCTCAACATCGGGATGGGCTCAGCCGGTATGTGGGGAGGCGGCATGGAAACAGGTGCTCCTGTCTCGATCATTCCCTCATGGCTGGTAGTCGGCGCGCTGCTCTTCTCTACCCTGATCGGCCTGATCTCAGGCTATTATCCCGCGAACCGTGCCGTCAAGATTTCAGCCTTGACCGCCATCAAACAGGAATAAATCTTTTAAACCGTTAAAACGGCCGCGCTGCAAAGTGAGAGTTTTGCAGCGCGGCCGTTTATACGGAGGATGAGGAATGTAAATTGTAACTCCTGATCAGGCTTCCTGGTGGCTCTTGGCGAGCTTTCTGAGACGCAGTGCCTCCGCAGGATTGTAGTTGGGATCATCCCAGACCTGACGGTCAAGGATTCCCTCCTTCTGACAGGTACACAGCACGCAAACGATATCGCCCGCCACATTGACGGTGGTCAGATAAACGTCAATGATGATATAGGTCGCGAGCACCATTGCAAATGCATCGACCGGAATGCCAAAGCGGGTCAGAATCATTAAGGTAAAGACAGTGGCCGACGCCGGAACGCCCGAAGCGCCACAGGACATCAAAATTCCCATCGCAACAATTGTGACGAGTTCGGCTATCGTAAATTCAAAGCCATAAATCTGCGCGGTAAAAATTACGCAAATCGGGATATTCAGCGCCGCGCCATCCTGATTGACGGTCGAACCGATGACCAGGCCAAAGGAGGCGACGCGATCCGGGATGCCGTAATGGGTCTCGGACTGTTCCAGCATAACGGGAAGGGCGGCGCTGCCCGAAGCAGTGCTGAACGCAATGACCAGCGCGTCCTTAACGCGATACAGGAACTTGAAAATATTGACGCGGGCAACAATCATGAGCATCAGACCATAGACCACCAGAATTTGCAGCGTCATGACAAGATATTCCGTGACGAAAAACTTGCTCAACGGCTTGAGTGCATCCAGGCCGTACTGTCCTCCGATGACTGCCATCAGGGCAAAGACGCCGATCGGCGCATATTTCAAACAGACTGAAATCATCACCAGCATTGCGTCAAATCCGGACTGAAGAACATCGACCAAGGGCTTTTTCCGCTCCCCGATCATGATCAGCGAAATACCCAGCATGATCGCGAAGAAGAGGATCGGGAGCAGGTCTCCGGAAGCCAGAGCCGCCACAGGATTGGTCGGAATGATTCCCAGAAGAACCTCGGAAACAGTGGGAGCCTCACGGGCGACAACCTCTCCAGTCACCTCGGCGCTGAAGCCGACGCCCGGCTTGATTACGCTGACAAAGAACCCGCCCAGAATCGCGGCGGCGACGGTTGTGATCATAAATTGAACAAACATTCTGCCGCCGATTCGCCCAAACTCCTTAAAGTCTTCAACCTGCGCTACGCTCAACGTAATGGAAATAAAGACGATCGGAACCATGCACATCTTAAGCAGGTTGACAAATACGGTACCCAACGGCTTGATGACCAGAATAGGCTCCCCTACCAATACGCCGACGATCAGTCCCAGTACCATGGCAATCAGCATTTTGACCGAAAGATTGACCCCTTTTTTATCCTGTGCAATCTCTTCTTTGATTGCAGCGCTCATTTCATTTTTGTTGGATTCGTTGTTGGATTCGTTCATTTAATTCATCCCCTTTTTGTTTTCAGAGGCCGCAGGCAAAAGCAGTTTTTTGAAAACGAGATCCGTACCAGTCCTTCAGGCGTCCCTAAAGGAGGAGAATCCGTTTTCGACCGATCCCTTCCTTTCCCATTTTGCCGAAATACAATTCCCGGGGTTTGTGATTCAAATATTAACACACTTTGATCAATAATGATCATACAATATGCCTTATTGTCAGCATCTAGATAACTTCATGGTTTTTCTTTATGCTTCCTGAATTAAAAATCCGATTTATCTAACTAAAGTGTTCATATTTTTAATCATAAAAACTCATTTAGCTTTAATTATATGTCCTGAGTTTTGGAGCCATCGTCTTGTTTATTGATATAATATGTTAGAAAAAGCGCCGAAACCGTCCCTCTCGGGATGATTTCGGCGCTTTTGTTCAAACCAAACTCTAAATCGCGTCAGCGCAAATTTTACTTCTGCAGCTGCTTGGCGATCTCCTCAGCGAAGTTTTCCTGCTTCTTTTCGATGCCCTCGCCTCTCTCAAAGCGGACAAACGAGACAACGTCGATCTTGCCGCCAAGCTCCTTCGCGGTGTTTTTGGTATACTGGCCAACCGTAACATTGCCGTCCTTGACGAAGGGCTGCTCAAGCAGACAGGCATCCTGATAGAACTTCTTGTTCAGGCGTCCCTCAACCATCTTCTCAAGAACATTCGCGGGCTTGCTGGCGTTCTTGGGGTCCTGCTGCGCCTGTGCAACCAGAATCTCCTTCTCCTTGGCAACCTCATCGGTGGGGACGTCCTCCTTGCGAACATAGGCGGGGTTGATCGCGGCAATCTGCATCGCGACATCCTTGCCGTAAACCTTAAAGTCATCCTTGCCGCCGAGGTCGGTGTCAAACTTAACCATAACGCCGATCTTGCCACCGGCATGGACATAACTGACCAGATCTCCCTCGAGGCGGACGAACCGGCGGATTTGAATGTTTTCGCCGATGGTCATGACCTTCTCCTGAAGCATCTTTTCGACCGTCATGCCATCCGCTCCGACGCAGCTCTTCAGCGCATCCACATCGGCAGGGTTCTGCTCAAGGATAATGCCGGCGAGGGTAGCGACAAACTCGTTGAAAACAGCGTTCTTCGCAACAAAGTCGGTCTCAGCATTCACCTCGAGGACAACGCCAACCTTTTTGGTCTCGTCTACAATCGAAGTAACAATGCCTTCGGCGGCAATGCGGCCAGCCTTCTTGGTGGCAGCGGCAAGACCCTTCTCACGAAGGAGTTCAACCGCCTTCTCCATATCGCCGTCCGACTCGGTCAGCGCCTTTTTGCAATCCATCATGCCGCAGTTGGTTCTCTCACGCAGCGCGGCCACGTCCTTAGCGGTAAAAGCCATATTTTTAACCTCCATTTTCTTGTTCGTGTTTATCACAGAAGGATGCCCGAACGAATCGCCCGGGCATCCAAAGAAATACAAGCTTACTGAGCAACGGCCTGGGCAGCCTCGGGAGCGACGTTATCGACGCCCTGACGACCCTCGATATAGGCGTTGGCCACCGTCTGGGAAATCAGCTTGACAGCACGGATGGCGTCGTCGTTGCCCGGGATGATATAATCGATCTCATCGGGATCGCAGTTGGTATCGACGATCGAAACGATCGGGATGTTCAGGATGCGCGCTTCGGTCACGGCGATGTGCTCTTTGCGCGGGTCGACGATGAAGAGGGCACCGGGGAGCTTCTTCATTTCCTTGATGCCGCCAAGGAACTTCTCGAGCTTCTCGATCTCAAGGTTGAGCTTGACAACTTCCTTCTTGGGCAGGCGCTCAAAGGTGCCGTCCTGCTCCATCTGGCGCAGCTGGTTAAGGCGCTCAATTCTGCGGCGGATGGTTCTAAAGTTGGTGAGCATGCCGCCGAGCCATCTGGCATTGACAAAGGGGCAACCGGCGCGCTCGGCTTCCTCACGGATGCTCTCGCCGGCCTGCTTCTTGGTGCCGACAAAGAGAATTGCGTCGCCGTTCGCGGAAAGGTCACGGACAAAGTTGTAGGCATCGTCGATCATGCGGACGGTCTTCTGCAGATCGATGATGTAGATGCCGTTTCTCTCGGTGAAGATATACGGGGCCATTTTGGGGTTCCAGCGACGGGTCTGATGTCCGAAATGGACGCCAGCCTCAAGGAGCTGCTTCATAGATACGACTGCCATGGTAAATTCCTCCTTCGGTTATAAAACCGCCGCTGTGCTTTAAAATTTCGCCCGGGAGACCGAAAAAGCTCCGGCCACCGCCCGATGCAATGGTGCAGCGTGTGTTTTGGCTGTTATATTATATCATTGAGCGAAGAGAAAAGCAAGAATTTTTCCCGATATCCGGCCAAAAATTTGCGTAAACAGGCGCTGCGCTTCTATTTTCGGTCATGAACAGAAATTTTTCCCGTTTTTATTCGCTTATTGAATTAAATTACGGAGCTGATCTTGTATAAAGGCATAACGCTTTTCACAAAAATGACAGGCAACCTCCGTCTTTTCCTGCTCTTCGGCGAGCGCTTCGAGCTCTTTTTGGCCAAGGCTGATCAGCACCCGTTCAACCCGATCCCGCGAACAGTCGCAGTGATAGGAAATTTCCCGTTGCTCGATCACCTCGAGCTCAAAGCCGGCCAGCACCTTTTGCAGCATCGCAAGTGGTGTTTCGCCCTCGTGAAGCATGGTGGAGACGGAGGGCAAACCGGGCAGGTTCTGTTCGATCCGCTCGATCGTCTCGTCATCCGCGCCCGGCAGCAGCTGGAGCAGATAGCCTCCCGCCGCCGCGACGGACAAATCGGTCGCGACGAGTACGCCGAGGGCACAGACGGTGGGAATCTGCTCGGAGTTTGCGAAAAAGTAAGTCAGATCGTCCCCGATCTCACCGGTGACAATCGGTGAGTAGCCAGTCTGCGGCTCCCCCATCCCAGAATCCCGGATGACCGAAAGGTAGCCGTCGGTGCCGATGATTCCACCGACATCGAGCTTTCCCTTTTGATTGAGCGGCAGATCGGCCAACGGATTGCCCACGGTAACCCGTGCGTTGCCAAAGGCGTCCGACACGGCAATCAGCGCCCCGGCCGGGCCGCCTCCTGCGATTCGCAGGGTAATGGTATCGTCATCGTTTTTGAGCGCGGCCCCCATCATCGAGGCAGCGGTCATCAGACGTCCCATCGCGGCGGTGACCGTCGCCGAGCTATGGTGAATCTGCTCGGCCCGCCCCGCCATGTCGGTGGAATCAAGGGCGGTGGCGAGCACCGCGCCGTCGGTTGTGATCGCTCGCAAGAGCTTTGCCATATGATTAATTCCCCTTTTTTGTTACAAAAATCCACCGTTCTGTCTCCTTGGTGGGAGGCAACCGGGTGTCGTCGCCGTATAGAGCGACCGTCTCCAGCCCGCATTCCGAAAGCATGTCCTCAATCTCCTTGCGCTCGTAGCCCCGTTCGGAAAAGCTCTCCCCCGTCCGAAGATAGCTGCCGTCCTTCTGCTCGGTGAAAAAATCAAGGTCGATTTCGGTCAGCAGACCCTCGGTATGGTTGCGCCAAACGCAAAGCGCCCCTTCATCCTCGTAGCAATAGCAGTTTTCGGCGAGCAGCACACGATGCTTATAGGGTGTGTTGAGATCAAAGACAAATACCCCGCCGGGCAAAAGATGCGCCGCAACCCGCATCAGGGCGCGGCGCAAATTGTTTGATTGGGTGATATGATTGAGCGAATCGAGCGCACAAACGCAGCAGTCGACACAGCCGCCCAAATTCAGCCGCTCCATCCTCTGATGAAATAAGCGGATGGGGATTCCCGCCTCATAGCCCTTCTGTTGCGCGCAGGCGAGCATCTCCTGTGACCCATCCACGCCGATCACCTCGTATCCGAGCCGGGAGAGCTCAATCGACAGGGTGCCGGTACCGCAGGCGAGGTCGAGTAGAAGCCTCCCCTCG
The DNA here is from genome assembly GCA_964625135.1 of uncultured Oscillospiraceae bacterium. Lineage (GTDB taxonomy): Bacteria > Bacillota > Clostridia > Oscillospirales > Ruminococcaceae > Yanshouia. The sequence continues at coordinate 17,003 of CAZVAV010000002.1, forward strand.
CCAAGCAGCGGACGGATCAGACCGTCGAAATAGCGGGCGCGCGCCGGATAATCGACCGGACGGATGAAGCGGTCATAAAACGGCGCAAATTCGTTATAGGACTCCATCTGTCTTGAGCCTTTCAAAGATCACCTTGTAACCGTCACAGCCGTAGTTGAGCGACCGGTTGACCCGGCTGATGGTAGCGGTTGAAGCGCCGGTTTTGGCGACGATATCACTGTATACCCTGCCGTCCGAAAGCATCGCCGCGACCAAAAGCCGCTGAGAAAGCGCCTTGAGCTCCTGTACTGTGCAAAGGTCTTCAAAAAAGCTATAACACTCCTCCATCGAATTCAGACGAAGGACCGCTTCAAACAGAACTTCAAGATTCATTTCTTTCAGACGAGAGGTCATACTCTTTTCCTCCATTTGGTTTGATTGTCGTTTGGCTTCTACATCCTATATTTTATCACTTCACAACGTAAAAGCAAGAGCAAGCAAAAAAGAATCTTAGAGATCGTTGCGGATGAGGTCTTCCATGCTTTCCCGGCGGATGATTTCCCGCGCCTTACCTTCCCGAACCATGACCGAGGCCGGACGCGGCACCCGATTGTAGTTGGAGGCCATCGAGTAGTTATAAGCGCCGGTCGCAAGGACGGCAATGATATCATCGACCTTGGGCGACTGAATTGACATCCCCTCGCCGACCAGATCGCCGCTCTCGCAGCAGCGCCCGGCGATGGTGACGACGCTGTCCTTCGGATCAGCCGCGCGATTGGCAAGCACCGTCTCATACTTGGACTGGTAGAGGATGTAGCGGGGATTGTCGGTCATGCCGCCATCCACCGAAACATAGGTGCGGATGTTCGGAATTACCTTGACCCCACCGACGGTGTAAAGGGTGATCCCCGCCGAGCCGACGACCGAGCGCCCCGGCTCGATGGCGATAAAGGGGGTTTCCATCCCATACTTCGCACAGGTGCCGTGGACAATGCCCGACACCTTCTCCATATAGTCCTGATACGGAACCGGGTCGTTCTCGGGAACATACTTGATGCCAAAGCCGCCGCCGAGGTTAAGCTCGGTAAGAACCAGCCCCGTCTCCTCCTTGACCTTCGCCATAAAGCCAATCATGACCTCGGCAGCCAGCTCAAAGGGATCGATCTCAAAGATTTGAGAGCCGATATGGCAGTGGATGCCTCGCAGCGAGACCCCTTGATGGGTCAGCGCGTAACGAACCGCCTTTAGCGCTTCCCCGGTCTCGAGCGCAAAGCCGAACTTGGAATCGATCTGGCCGGTTCGGACAAAGTCATGGGTGTGGGCGTCGATGCCCGGTTTGATCCGCAACAAAATCGAAACAACCTTATTTTGTGAGAGGGCGATGGCCGAAACCCGCTCCAGCTCGGTCAGATTATCAACAACAATCCGTCCGACGTTGTGCTCGATGGCATAGGTCAGCTCCTCAATGGTCTTGTTGTTGCCGTGATAGAAGATTTTGTCCACCGGAAAATCAACCGAAAGCGCGGTATAAAGCTCTCCGCGCGAGACAACGTCAACGCCGCAGCCCTCGCTCTTGACAATTCGATAGATTTCTTTGCAGGAAAAAGCCTTACTAGCATACGCAACCAGGCCCTTACCGCCGTAGTAGCGGTCGATTGAGCCCTTATACTGCCGCAGCGTGTCGCGGATGGTCGCCTCGTCAAAGACATAGAGCGGGGTACCGAAGGTACGAGCCAGCTCCACCGTATCCATCGAGCCGATGGTCAGGTGTCCTGCCTCGTTGACGGAAAGGCAATCGGATACAAACATTTGTCATTCCTCCCGGTTGGTCGATTGTTTTCACCGTATACAAAAGATATGGCGGATTGCGGCTTTTTAGGTGTCGCCGTCCTGCGGAGCATCCGACCCGTCCTCGGAAATCGAGAGCTCCTCGATGATTTCCCGAATCTCCTCGATCCCCTCCCCCGTCTCGGCGGAACAGGGAATCATCGTGATTTCGTCTCCACAGGGCAGCTCGTCGGCAAAAGCGGCGAGCCGGACATTCCTTTGGGTTTTATTGAGCTTGTCCGCCTTGGTCAGCAACACGATAAAGGGGGTTTCGGTATCGATCAGATAGTTGGCCATCGTCAGGTCGTCGGCGGAGGGCGGATGCCGCATGTCGACGAGCAGAAAAACGATCCGGATATCCCGGCTCTGACCGAAATAGCCGCCAATCAGCTCGTCCCAGCGACGGCGCTCCCCCTTGGCCACCTTGGCGAAGCCATAGCCGGGAAGGTCGACAAACCGAACCTCCCCGACCCGGTAAAAGTTGATGGTAGCCGTTTTGCCCGGCATCGAGCTGACGCGCGCCAGCGAACGGCGGTTAAAGATTTTATTCAGCAGCGACGACTTGCCCACATTGGAACGCCCGGAAAAAACGATCTCGGCGCAGTCGGAATCGGAGAGCTGCTGCGAGAGGCCGAAGGCCCGCTCAAAGGCCACCAGATTATAGTTCAAACTCATTCTCCTCTTTAGCAGGTCACCGGTTGACGGGACGAAGGCTCGACGCTTCGCACCGGAAGCGATACCGGCACAGCAGATTGCTCTTCAAAAACAGGGTGCTCGGCAAGAGCGACCTGCAGCACCTCATCGATGCCCTTGACCGGCACAAAACGAATCGCTTCCCGAACAACCGAATCGATTTCCGCGATATCCGGTTCATTGGCGGCGGGAATCATCACCGTCTGGATGTGGTTGCGAAAAGCGGCCATCGACTTCTCCCGCAGGCCGCCGATCGGCAGCACCCGGCCGCGCAGGGTAATCTCCCCCGTCATCGCGACGTTACCGTGCACCGGTATGCCCGACAGCGCCGAAACAAGGGCGGTACAGATGGTGACGCCGGCAGAGGGGCCGTCCTTGGGCACCGCGCCCTCCGGGACATGCACATGAATATCCTTATCCTTGTAGAAGGTGGGGCTGATGTGATAGCGCTCGGCATGTGCCCGCAGAAAGCTGACCGCCGCATGAGCCGATTCCTTCATCACATCACCGAGCGAGCCGGTCAGCTCAATCTTGCCGGTGCCGTCGAGCACCGCGACCTCCACCTGCAGCATCTCGCCGCCGACCGAGGTCCAGGCCAGACCGTTGACTACCCCGATTTCATCATTTTTACCGAGGTCATCGGGAAGAAAACGACGCGGCCCGAGCAGCTGAGCCGCCAGCTCGGGAGTAACGGTAATCCGCTTATTTTCCCCCGCGACGATCCTTTTGGCACATTTGCGAAAGATCGAGGCGATGGTGCGCTCCAGCGTTCGTACCCCCGCCTCGCGGGTATAGCCGTCGATGACGGCATAGAGCGCCTCATCGGTAATGCGAGCCTGACGGCCGTCGAGCCCGTTTTTCATCCGCTGCTTGGGGATCAAATGCTCCTTGGCAATGTGCAGCTTCTCCTCCCGGGTGTAGCTCGGCAGCTCTATGATCTCCATCCGGTCATAGAGCGGGGCAGGAATCTGCTCGGCATTGTTGGCCGTGGCGAGAAAAAGCACCTCGGACAGGTCGAACGGCAGCTCGATAAAATGATCGCGAAACGCATGGTTCTGCTCCGAATCGAGCACCTCGAGCAACGCCGAGGAGGGGTCTCCCTTGTAGTCGCCGCCGAGCTTATCAACCTCATCGAGCAGCATCAGTGGGTTGTTGCTTTTGGCGCGGCGCATCGCGTCGATAATCCGGCCGGGCATCGACCCTATGTAGGTCTTGCGATGTCCGCGGATATCCGATTCGTCCTTGACGCCTCCGAGCGAGATACGCACATAATCACGGCCGGTTGCCTTGGCAATCGAACGGGCGACCGAGGTCTTGCCGACGCCGGGCGGCCCGACAAGGCAGATGATCTGCCCCTTCTGGTCGGGGGCGAGGGCTTGCACCGCGATCGATTCAAGCACCCGCTCCTTGACCTTCTTCATGCCGTAATGGTCGTGATTCAAAACGCGCTCCGCCTCCTTGATGTCGGATTTGACGCTGCGGCGGGTGTTCCACGGCAGCTCAAGGCAAACGTCGAGGTAGCCGCGGATGACCGCTGCCTCCTGTGAGTTCGACGGCATCTTGGAAAGCCGACTGACCTCCTTGACCAGCTTATCGGTGGCCTCCTCATCGAGCCGGAGCTTCTCAATTTTATCGAGATACTCCTCCAGCTCAGTCTCGGGGGAATCATCCTCCCCAAGCTCCTCGGAGATCACCTTCATCTGCTCGCGCAGATAGTATTCCTTCTGGCTGCGGTCGATTTGGCTCTTGACCTTTTCATAAATTCCCGCCTCAAGGCGAAGGATTTCGTTCTCATTTTCAAAAATTTCCGCAAGAATTTCAAGGCGGCGCAGAAGATTGGATTCTTCAAGCACCTCCTGCTTCTCCTCAACCGGAAGCGGCACATTCCCCGCGACATACTCCGAGAGAAGCAGCGGATCCTCTTCCGCCATCACCCCGAGCACCAGCTCCTTGGGCATCTTGGGCGAGAGCGAAACATACTCCTCAAAGAGATTTTTCACCGTGCGCATCAGCGCGCTGACCAGATCCTGCGAGTCGGACGGAACCCGACGGGTCGGAAAGGGGCGCACCTCACAGACAAAATGGGGCTCCTCCTGCTCGACCGACAGGATTTTGGCACGGGTAAGCCCCTCCGCCATGACCCGCAGTCCGGCGCCCTGAATCCGAATGACCTGCTTGACCTCGGCGATCACGCCAACCCGGTAGAGGCCTTCGGAATTTGGATTATCGTCCTGAATATCGCTCTGGGCGGTCAAAAAAATCTTTCTTCCGTTCTCCAGTGCCTGATTGAGCGCTGAAATCGACTTTTCGCGTCCGATATCGAAATGAAGCACCATCTTCGGGAAAAGTACCAACCCCCGTAGCGCAATGACCGGCAGGGTCTGGTTTTGAAGCACCGTTCTTTTCTCTCTCAAGGTGGTCACCTCCTGATTCGCTGTTTTTTTGCAGCGGGCGGGATTCCCCTGCCCCACTGTGAACATTATTATACTAAAAAAAGCATGAACTTTTCAAGTGTGCATCGTTGCCAGAGCAAGAAAGGATTCCCCGTGGGATACCGCCGACGCCATTGCCGGCGGAACAACCCGACGAGGAATCCCTCTGATCGCCTTTTAGGATGCGGGGGTATTGGTGCTGCGGCTGCGCGGCTTGCGCGCCTCCGCGATGGCACGGGGCGGTTCGGCGGGGAGCCGCTCGGGGTCGCGCAGAATCAGCGGCTCGTCGGTATGGTCGACGCAGCCCTTGGTAATGACAATCCGCTCAATGGTGTGGTCGGACGGCGCATCAAACATCAGCGCCGAAAGGGTATCCTCCAGAATGCCGCGCAGTCCGCGCGCGCCGGTTTTGCGTTGGATGGCGAGCCGGGCGATCTCTTCAAGCGCGTCCTGCTCAAATTCCAGCCTGATCCGGTCGAGCTCAAAGAGCCGCTGGTACTGCTTCACCATCGAATTTTTCGGTTCGAGCAGGATGCGGATCAGCGCCTCTTCATCCAGAGCCGAGAGCGAGGTAATCACCGGCAGGCGGCCGACCAGCTCGGGAATCAGCCCGAACCGGACAAGATCCTGCGGAATCAGCTCTCGCATCAACTCGTCGGTTTGCTCACGGCTGCGCACCAGCGCGCCAAAGCCCATCGAGGAGGTGGCGACCCGCTTCTCCACGACCTTGTCGACCCCATCAAAGGCGCCGCCGCAGATGAAGAGAATATTGGAGGTATCGATCTGGATAAAGTCCTGCTGGGGATGCTTTCTGCCGCCCTGCGGCGGAACATTGGCGACCGTTCCCTCGAGAATCTTCAAAAGAGCCTGCTGTACGCCCTCGCCCGATACGTCGCGGGTAATCGAGGGATTCTCGCTCTTGCGGGCAATTTTATCGATTTCATCGATATAAATGATACCGCGCTGCGCCTTTTGAATATCAAAGTCGGCGGCTTGAATCAGGCGAAGCAGGATGTTTTCAACATCCTCTCCGACATAGCCAGCCTCAGTGAGGGTGGTCGCATCGGCGATGGCAAACGGAACGCCGAGCATCTTGGCCAGCGTCTGGGCAAGCAGCGTCTTCCCGGTACCGGTTGAGCCGAGCAGGAGCACATTGCTCTTCTGCAATTCCACTCCGTCTTCTCCGGTGTTGCAGAAAATTCGCTTGTAGTGATTATAGACGGCGACAGAGAGGGCAACCTTTGCCTCCTGCTGGCCGATGACATACTCGTCAAGCCCAGCCTTGATCTCGGCAGGTTTCAGAAACACCGGCTGCGCCTCGGCCTTTTGAGCCTTTTTGCGTCGGACGATCCCGTTTTCCTCCTCGAGGATGCTCACGCAGAGATCGACGCACTCGTTGCAGATGCAGACACCGGGGCCTGCGATCATGCGGCTGACCTGCTCCTGCTGCTTGCCGCAGAAGGAACAACGCAGCGGCTTGTTATCTTCTCTTGCCATATCCTTCTCCTTTGATGTGCCAAGGGCGAGATTTCAAAAAACAGCCCTACCGATGGGCAATGACCTTATCGATCAGGCCGTAATTTTGGGCCTCCTCGGCCGACATGAAGTTGTCGCGCTCGGTATCGTGCTCGATCACCTCAAGCGGTTGGCCGGTCTGTTCGCTCATCAGGCGGTTAAGGCGATCCTTGATCTTGAGAATCCACTCCGCGTGAATTTTGATGTCGGTCGCCTGACCCTTCGCGCCGCCAAGCGGCTGATGGATCATGATCTCGGCGTTGGGCAGCGCGATTCGCTTGCCCTTTGCCCCCGACGAGAGCAGGAATGCTCCCATCGAGGCCGCCATGCCGATGCAGGTGGTCGCCACGTCGCACTTGATATAGTTCATCGTGTCGTAGATTGCCATTCCCGCAGTGACCGAGCCACCGGGGGAGTTGATATAAAGCTGGATGTCCTTATCGGGGTCCTGCCCCTCAAGGAACAGTAACTGAGCCACGACGAGGCTGGCAGTGGTATCGTTCACCTCGTCGCAAAGCATGATGATGCGGTCGTTGAGCAAGCGGGAAAAGATGTCATAGGCACGCTCTCCCCGGTTGGTCTGCTCGATTACGGTTGGGACTAAAGCCATATTTCATACACCTCCTGTTGGTATGTAGGTGCGCAGGCCAAATTACTCCGCGTCGGTCTCAGCGGACTTTTCGGCCTTGGGCTTTCTGGTGCGCTTCGGCTTGGCAGGCTCCTCGGCGTCGTCCGCCTTTTTCTCTCCGGCGACGACAACGGCGCTCTCGCGCACGACATCAAGCGCCTTACGGCAGGCGATATCCTCGGCGATATCCGCCGCGCTAATGAAGCCGCGAAGCTTTTCCACCTCGGTGTGGTACTGCTCGGAAAGCTTCTTGTACTCTTCCTCGATGTCCTCCTCGGTGGGGACAATGCCCTCAGCCGAAGCGATCGCTTCCATCGCGAGGCGGGTTTTCACCTGATTCTCGGCCTGCGGGCGGAAGGTCTCCTTGAACTTCTCCTCGGTCTCGCCGGTATACTGGAGGAAATCCTTCATCGAAAGACCCTGCTGGCTCATTCTCATGCCAAAGTCCTGCACCAGCTCATGGATGCGGTTTTCGATCATGCAATCGGGAACCTCGACCTTCATATTCGAGACCACCTGCTCAAGCAGCTTGTTCTCGAACTCGCCGGTGGCCTTCTCCTCGGCGTTCTTCTCCATCTTCGCCTTCATGTCGGCGCGGTAAGCCGCAAGGGTGTCAAATTCGCTGACATCCTTGGCAAACTCGTCGTCGATCTCAGGCAGCTGACGCTCCTTGAGCCCGTTGATCTTCACCTGAAACACGGCGGCCTTGCCGGCAAGTGAAGCTTCGCCATACTGCTCGGGGAACATGACGTTGACGGCAAACTCCTCGCCGATCGCATGGTCGACAACCTGCTCCTCAAAGCCGGGAATAAAGCTGCCGGAGCCAAGCGTCAGAGGATGATTCTCCCCCTTGCCGCCCTCAAAGGCAACTCCGTCGACAAAGCCCTCAAAGTTGATGTCGGCAATATCCCCATTCTTGGCGGCGCGGTCGGTCACCTCGATCACGCGGGCATACTGCTCGCGAAGCTGCTGAAACTGAGTTTCAATCTGCTCATCGGTAACCTCGGCAACCTCCTTAGCAGCCGAAAGGCCCTTATACTCGCCCAGCTCGGGAACCGGCTTGGTGGTCACGGTGGCCTTGAAGGTAAAGCCCTCGTCATTGACCTCAAGCACCTCGACGTCGGCCGCATCAACCGGCTTGATGCCGGCGGCGTCGACCGCTTCGGAATAGGCCTCGGGATACAGGGCGTTCATCGCGTCCTCGAAAAACATTCCCTTGCCATACATCTTCTCAACCATCGCGCGCGGAGCCTTGCCCTTGCGGAAGCCCGGAATGGCAATTTTTTTCATATTCTTGGCGACGGCAGCCTCAACCGCCTTCTGAAACTTTTCACCCTTGACCTCAACGGTGAGCTCGGTGCGGTTGGTCTCCACCTGGTTTGACGTTACCAAAGACATTTTAATTTCCTCCTGTTTGCAACATTACATCGTGGTATTATAACATAGATTTTCGGTGATTGCCACCTAATTTTTATGAATTCACAGCGCTTTTAAGCGAAATTTAAGGTGATCAGCCGAAATCAGATGAAATTCGATTCCTAAATATTCCCCCTGAAAGGCCATTTGACAGGCCTGACCGTGCAGATGACCGTAAAAACACCGCGTTACACCGTATTCGCGCAGCAGCTCAATCATGCCGCCCGACATCGAATCGGCAAAAAGCGGAGGATAGTGAAGAAACGCGACCGGCGGCAGGTCGGCGACCCGTGCCGACTCCAGCGACATGCGCAGCCTTCCTTCCTCCCGGGCGGCGATGGTGCGGTCGTGCTCGCAGCCCTCCTCAAGCATCCAGCCTCGCGTGCCGCAGAGAGCAATCCCTTCGACCGCAACACAGCTATTATGGAGAATGGTCAGCGAGGATAAACCGTTTTGCTCAAAAAAGCTTTCCATCTTTTTTCGACTGTTCCACCAATAGTCATGATTTCCTTTGAGCAGGATCTTGCGACCGGGCAGCGATTCGAGCAGCGCAAAGTCGCTTTTCGCTTCTTCAAGGCTCATGCCCCATGAGATATCTCCGGCGATCACAACCGTATCCTCGGGCGAAACCCGCTCCCGCCAGTCGGTGGTAATGCGGGCGACATAATCCTGCCAGCCGGGAAAAACGTCCATCGGCTTATTACAGGCGGTGGAAAGATGCAGGTCGCCAATTGCAAAAATTGCCATAAAACCTCCTTTCACGACCACTCAAAGCAGACAAAAAATTTACCGTGTATGTCGGGGTGCAAAACGCAAATGTTAAGCTTAGTGAGAGGAGGTGAATCAAAATGGAACAGTCAAAAAATTGCATCTGCTGCAACGTCCAAAACTGCGTTTACAATGACGACTGCCGCTGCACCGCCAAAAAAGTCGATGTCGGCCCTCAGTATTGCTCCTGCTCTGCAAGCTGCAGCGATGAAACGGTCTGCGCCACCTTCCGTCCCAAAGCGTAAATTCAGCGCTTTTGAATAAAAGCTTTTTCAAGCAAAGCGGGGCTGTCAAAACAGTCCCGCTTTGCTGTATTTTTGCAGTCCTGACCTCTTCTATTTTGAGGCAAAAAGCTCGATCTCACGG
>CAZVAV010000003.1:0-22605 GCA_964625135.1 uncultured Oscillospiraceae bacterium
AGCTCCGGGAAAATTGCGATTCAGGTCGCGTTGCTGCTGTGTTTTTCTCTGATCGTGCGCCGCGCCGTGGGGATTGGCCGGACTGACAATCCAAAGGCTCCCCGCTCGGAGGGTTACGCTTTTTAAGAGGTTCCCGGCAAGCCATCCCGCCGTTTCGTCCCCGTGGCTTCCCGCTACAAGACAGAGCGCCGGCCCGGGTGTTTCCCCGCGCAGTACCGTGACGCCGTTCTCAAGCGGTGTTCCCCCGAGCAGAAGCGTCTCCTCCCGCTCGGTCGCAAAGCGCTCGGTCAGGCAGCCGGGGAAATCCTCCAGCGTCCATTGCGCGGGGGCATCGGTGACGGGATAAATCCTCTGCTCGGCAGGGGAGAGTTCAAACGTCTCGGAAACGGCGCTGGAAGCGTCCGCCTGCGGCAGCGCTTCTCCGCCTTGGGCGCAGCCTGTCAGCAAAACGGAAAGCACCAGCAAACAAGCTGCCGAGTGGCATCGATTCATCGCATTTCCTCCCGTTTCGTTTGCCGCCGCCCCCAGAGCAGCAGTCCGACCGACAGCACCAGCCCCACAGCGGCAATGCTCCAAGGGTATTGCACCGTGTCATAAACGGCACTCTCCCCCGGCGGCAAAAGCTGCTCGGGGTCATACGGCATACCGTAATCGGCGACCAGCTTTCGGATGTTCAAAAGCTGGATGACCGGCATCCCTTCGGCGCTGTAGTACTGAATCAGGCCGCTCTTTTCATCGACACGCCCCGCGCGGTAGGGGGCGATGACGCCCCAGGCCGGGACACTTTCTCCAAGCCCGATGGTGGAAAGATTTCCGCCCACCCCGACAAAGCAGGTGATCGGCCCCTCCCGCTCGTAGATCGCCCTGCGCGCGGCAAGGTTTTTCTCAAAGTCCTCCTCATACAAAAGCGGAATCGGGCGGCTCTCAAGCCGTGCCCTGATCTGTGAAACCAGCTCGGGCTGCATATCCAGTCCGCAGTCGCGCTGCCCGCCGAGCGAAACCGCCGCCCCGTGAACGGGCAGCAGCCCATCCTCGACCAGACGCCAGACCATATCCGGAAAGGTCAGCTCGGGCTGGTTCGCGCCATAGGTCGAGGCCCCCACCGACGAGATGTAGACGGGGCGCACGTCCATCGCGGCGCAGGCGGAAAGCACCGCCAGATTCATCGCCGGAAAGGAGCCGGAAAAGCCCGCCCCGATCGTGTCGCCGCTTTCCACCCCGGCCTCGCGCAAAAGCCGCACCGCCAGTGCGGCCATATCGGGGTTGGCGCAGGTTCGCTTCGCCTCCAATGCGCCGTTGGTGGTCGTGATGCCGGTGTATGTCTCCCCGATCATGCCGGTCTGATGAAGGTCGTCGGGGCTGATCGCCAAGCCCAGCTCGGCTTTATCGTCCCGCACCCGCTCCATGCAGCCTCGCATGATTTCGGCGGCCTTTATTGCAACGGCAAAGTCGGGCGACTGCACCGTTTTTCCCCCTGCCATTGTCAGAACCACCGAGCCCGCCAGCGCCAATGCCGCAAGCAGAAGCCAGACGCGCTTCATTTTTCTCACTTTTCCCACCTCTTTCGCACCTCACAGTCCCGGCGCAAAGCGCCCGAGCACCAGCAGCAGCGCCGAAAGGATTCCGGTGGTGACCGCCAGGCTCAACAGCGTATCCGCAAAGCCCTGCCGGTCAAATTCGCGCGCGATGATGCCGGGAATCAGAATCCCGATCACCCCAAAGCCGCCGGAGAGCAGCGGCACCGCCTCAAGCAATCGGCAGAGAAAGAATGAGAGCAGCAGCAGCGCGGCAAAGCGTCTTCTGCCATAGAGGATGACCGTCCGCGACAGCAGCCGGCAGAGCCCCGCCGAGGCCGCCGCGATCGCCAGCGTGCAGAGGACGCGACGCGGCGCGTGCAGCGAAAGCGCCAGATAGCCCGGAACAATCAGCCCGGCCGAAAGTCCGGTCAGCTCACTGTAGAACAGGCTGACAAGCACGCCCAGCAGTACCGTTTCATGATACAATCGTCTTCCCCACCTCTCTGACCCACGTCATCAGCGCGCGTCCGCCCTCTGCGATATTCCCAACGGCAAAAATCACCTGCCGCCCGGTGAGCGCAGCAAGATCGATTTGCTCCGGGTGCTGGATGCCGCGCACCGTCGTGCGGGGAAGTCCCCGCGCCAGACCGCGCCGCATATAGCCCTGTGACGCCCCCATCAGCCAGACCTGTGCGGGGCGCAGCGCCAGACAAACCTTCAGCATATCCTCGGTGCGGCTGCCGCGGTCGGCACGGTTGTTGACCAGCATAATCAGCTCACCTTGCTCAAGCTGATGCTGTGCGCGCAGCCGTTCCCACACCATTTGGGTTGACGCAATGTCGTTGATCGATAAGCCGTTGATAAAGAGCGCTTTTCCGAGCCGATGCAGCGAGAGGGCGTAGGGATCGCGCCGAAAGCGCCGCATCCCCTCCAGGGCGACCGTGTCCGCAACGCCCAGATAGCAGCAGACCTCGAGCGCCAGCGCAATGTTTTCCGGAAAATCAAATTCCGGCTCATCCTGCCGGGGACGCGCCTGCACAAACCTGCTTCCCAGTGCCTCGGCACGAGCCCCCAGCCGGGGGGCGAGCGCATCCTCCGCCGTAAACAGAATTCCGCCACGGGGGACGGTATTCGAGAGCGCGTCGCAGATTTGGGGCAGCGTGTCCCCCATCACGTCGGTGTGATCGAGCCGGACGTTGGTAATCACCCCGATGTCGGCAAAAAGGATGTCATGCTGTGCCGTGTGCTGTAGCTCGGGCTGCACCGCCATGCACTCCACCACCAGCACCTGCGCATTCTGTGCCGCGGCACGCCGCAGGATGCCGATCTGCTCACGGATGTTGGCGCGTCCGCGCCGGTGAAGCAATTCCTCCCGCCCGTTGACGTCGATGGTCATCGGGTCGGTGCCCGTCGTCTTGCAAAAGACGCGAAGCCCCCCTTCCCGCAGCCCCGCTTCAATCAGACGGCTGACGGTGGACTTGCCCCGGATGCCGTTGACGTGAACCACATGCGAAAGCGACGCCCGCGCACGACGAACCTGACGCGCTTCGTACAGCAGCCAAAGCAGCCACGCCAGCGCCAGAACCGCGATGAGAGCTGTCATAAGCCGCTCGTTCCCTTCTGGTTAATATCCCATTGCCTTGCCGTCCCGACGCGGATCGGCCGCGCCGCGAAGCGTCCCCTCGGGGGTGCGCATACAGGCCTGAACACAGGGAAAGGTAAACCACACCTCGCCTGTTTCCAGCGAATGCCCCATCGCTGTCAGCTCGTCCTTCACGCTCCGCGGCACCCGATCCTCCAGAATCAGCGTCCCGAAATCGTCATGCATCCGCACGGCGTCGATCGCCTGCTGAATGTCCATGTTGTGATCGATCACCTTGCTGATGACCTGTGTCACGCCGGTGATGATGCGGGTCGTTCCCGGTGCGCCGAGTGCCAGAAACGGAACACCGTCCCGAAGCACAAGGGTGGGGCTCATCGAGGAAAGAGGACGCTTGCTGCCCGCCACGACGTTGGGGCTGTCGGGATCGGCGGAAAAATCATACAGCGTGTCGTTGAGCAGGATGCCGGTGCCGTCCGCCACCACACCCGAGGCAAAGGTTGCGTCGACCGTTTTGGTGACCGCCACCATGTTTCCGGCCTTGTCCATAATCGAAAAGTGAGTGGTGGAGGCCGATTCAAAGAGCCACGGATCACCGGCTTGGTAGGTTTTGGACTGCCAGGGGGCGATCTGCCCGGCAAGCTGTGCCGCATAGTCCTTACTGGTGATGCCGGACACCGGCACGTCGACATAAGCGGGGTCGCCCATGTAGCGGGTTCGGTCGGCGAAGCCGAGCTTCATCGTCTCGGAAAATAGATGAAAATACTCCGCCGATTCGGGGTTCATCGCACCCACGTCGAAATTTTCCAGAATGTTGAGCATCTCGACGATGATGCTGCCGCCCGAGGAGGGCAGATTCGAGGAATAGATGTCATAGCCGCGATAGGTTCCGTGCACCGGCTCGCCGACATGCAGCTCATATCCCGCAAAATCCTCCATCGTCAGGCAGCCGCCCGCCCGCTGCACCGCGTCCACGATCTTCTGCGCAATCTCGCCGGTATAAAAGGCAGATTCCCCCTGTACGGCAATCAGCCGAAGGGTGTTTGCAAGGTCGGGATTTTGGATGATCGCGCCCGGCTCATAGGGAAACCCCATCTCGTCGAGATAGAGCGCCTCGGTCGCCGGGTACTGAATGATCGTGCCATAGGCGTCCTTGATGTCGCGGGAGGATGTCCACACCGATCTGCGTCGCGTCCTCCCGCCCGGTGGCCACGACGCCGTTGACCCCCTCGGCATCCCGCCCGCCGAGAATCACCGTCTCACCGCCCACGGCAGGCGCGGCGCTTTGGCTCTCTGCCTGCTGCGGCGGCTGGGCGGTTGAGGCAGGCGCACAGCCGCCGAGCACCAGCAGCAATGCCGTCAACAGCGCAAGACCCGATTGCTTCTTCATAGGTAACTCCCTCTTTCTGTCTCAATACAATGATTATACCATCCGCTTCGCCGCGCTTTCAAGTCTGACCACAGCCGTAAAGGTCCCGTTAAGAAGCGTTTTGAATTTCTCTCATTTTTATTTCATCCATCCCCCTGTGCCACGACGGAAAAGCGCATGGCTCCACTCTGTGCTTTGTTCCCCCACTAATCGGGGCGGTAGCACGAAAATAAATGCGCACCACCGTCCCTGATTTGATGATACATGATTGACATGGTTCGCTCAAAAGCATACAATAAATATAGCAAACCTGCCAAAAGGCAGCCGACTGTTGGCCACATAGCAAGCCTTATGAATTGGTAGAGCCTTTGGGCATTCATTAACGGGAGGATGCAAATGGACTATATTTCAGCCTTGCAAGCCGCAGAAAAATGGGGCGTTACGGCAAAACGTGTTCAAGTGCTCTGCAAAACGGGCCGCATCCCCTGCGCCAAGCGGATTGGACGCACATGGATTATTCCTGATACCGCTGAAAAGCCATCCGACGCGCGAATAAAAAGTGGAAAATACATCGGGTTTCGCGATCATCATAAAGGAAATGGGTCAATTCATTAATAGAACGCAGGACGCAAAGTGAAAAGCGAAGGGATCGATTCGTCTGTTGGGCCCGTCGACCGTAAAAAGCGTATGGGCGTATGACAGAAGCAAAAAAACATTCCGGAGGTTGCGATCAAATGATTCAAGAAAAACTGTTGGCGGCTGGAGTGAATTATCAGGTTGGCACAAAGCGGTTTTGCGGCAACACCGCGCTATATGAAAAATTTTTAAGAAAATTCCCTGAGGATCCCAACTACAAAGACATGATGCTCGCGCTGGAACAGAAGGATTACGAAGCGGCCTTCAAATATGCGCACACCTGAAAGGGTGTTGCGGGGAACCTCAGCTTGGATCACCTCTACCAGCAGATTATTCCCCTTGTAGAAGCACTGCGCAATCAACAGCTCTCCGAAATAGAAGGGATGGTTGCCCTCGTTGCAACAAGCTATCAGGCAACGGTGGAAGCAATCCTTTGACGGGCGCAAGCAAATCGGCAAAAGAGCGAACGACAGCCGTAAGAAATTTATCATAAGCTCCTTGTCCGCAAGGCTTAAAAGGGGATTTCCAAAATGCAAAAGACAATTTTAATTGTGGATGATCAGGTGGTAAACCGTAAAATTCTCACAAAGCTGCTGGATGATCAGTACCAGATTTTAGAAGCAGACAACGGACGCGCTGCGCTGACAATTCTAACGAAAAAAAGCACGGTGATCTCCGCGGTTCTTTTGGATCTTATCATGCCTGAGATGGATGGCTATGCCGTTTTGCATGCGATATCGCAGGATGCGGCACTATCCGCGATTCCCGTGATTGTGGCTTCACAGGCGGATAAGCGGGAAACCGAGGAAAGAGCGCTCCTGCTTGGCGCGCGCGATTTTATATCAAAGCCCTACAATCCGGTCGTTTTACGCAAACGGCTTGCAAACCTGATTGAATTATATGAATCGAATGTTTGCCTGCTCCAGAGCGAAAGAGACGCGCTCACCGGCCTTTATACCAACGATGCGTTTTGCCGCCGCGCAGCGGAGCTTTTGGAGCAAAACAAGGAGCAGAGCTACACGTTGGTCGTCACAGACGTGGAACGCTTCAAATTGGTCAATGACAGCTTTGGCACAGCGGCAGGCGATCAATTGCTGCAATATATCGCCAATCGCCTCAAGAAAAGCATCCAACCCCAAAAGGGAATTTGTGGACGAACCAGCGCGGATCATTTTGCGGCGCTGATCCCTGCCAAAATGGAGGCTGCCGACGCCCAGTCTATTGTAGACGAAGCGGAGCAGGCTTTAAGCGAATATCCGCTTAATATGAAAATATCCCTCAAGTTTGGAATTTATCCGATTTCCGAGCGGGATATTCCCGTCCATTTGATTTGCGACCGGGCCATGCTGGCAGCGGACAGCGTCAAGGGCCACTATCATTGCGTTTATGCCTACTATGACGACGCCATTCGCCAGCGGATGCTTTGGGAACAGGAAATTACCGACGCCATGAACGCTACCCTGAACGCAGGGCAGTTTCAGGTCTATCTACAACCCAAATATGACCTCCAAAGCGAACGAATCGCCGGTGCGGAAGCGCTGGTACGCTGGACCCATCCAGAGCTCGGCTTCGTGAATCCCAGGGATTTCATTCCTCTATTTGAGCGTAACGGCTTTATCACCGAGCTGGATCATTACATTTGGGACAAAACCTGTGAAATTGTGGCCGGCTGGATTAAGACCATGAAAAAATATGTTCCGGTTTCCGTGAATGTATCGCGCAAGGACATTTATGGCGCCGATCTGCCCGAAACCCTCTTGGGTATCGTAAAGAAGCATGGCTTACGCCCAAACCAGCTGCATTTGGAAATTACCGAAACGGCATATACGGAAAATCCGGAACAGCTCATCGAGGTTGTTGGCAAGCTCAAGCAGCTCGGCTTTGTGATTGAGATGGATGATTTCGGAAGCGGCTACTCCTCCCTCAACATGCTGTCCGAGCTGCCCATCGACATTTTAAAGCTGGATATGCGCTTTATTCAAAAGGAATCCAGTAAAAACAGTAGCTGCAATATTTTGAGCTTCATCATCAGCCTTGCAAAGTGGATGAATCTGCTGGTCATCGCCGAGGGGGTGGAAACGCAGGAGCAGTTGGATCTTTTGCGAAATATGGACTGCAACTATGTGCAGGGCTATTACTACGCAAGACCCATGCCCGCATCGGAATTTACCGAAATGGTTTTGAACGCGGAGCTGGCCTCCCCGATTATCACCGAGGACAAGGACTGGCAAGCGGGCTCTCTGCATATCTGCGACAAAACCGGCGATAAGGTGATGCTGATTGTCGACGACATTCAGCTCAACCGGGAAATTTTGACGGAATATTTCAAGAATGCCTATACCATTGTGGAGGCGGACAACGGTCAAATCGCCTATCAGTATATCGAAGCGCATTGCGATGAAATCGCCATCATCATGCTTGATCTCATCATGCCGGTGATGGATGGCTTTCAGCTTTTAAAAATACTTCGCGAAAACCCGATGCTTTCCTCTATCCCGATCATCGTCACCTCGCAAGCCGGAGAAACCAGCGAAGCCCACGCGTTTGAGCTTGGCGCCAGCGATTTTTTGTCCAAGCCCTATAATCTGGATATCGCGCTGCATCGGGTGCAGAATGTCACGGCACGCAGTGCCGTCCAGACGTTGGAGCGCGAAAAGCGGATGCTTTCCAAGATGAAGCAGCTTGCGATGGAAGCAAAGCTTGATCCGCTGACGGGAATTTACAATCGCATTGAATTGGAACGACAGGTTCAGGAATTTTTCAATACGAGCGAAAGCAAAAACGCTATTTTCTTCATGGTGGATATTGACGATTTCAAAAGCATCAACGACCTGTACGGGCACGGGTGCGGGGATGAAGCCATCAAAAGGGTCGCCGAAAAATTACAGACGCTGTTTCGGGAGGATGATCTCGTCTGCCGCATGGGCGGTGACGAATTTGCTGTTTTCATGCGAACCAGGCTGGATCACACGCAGCTAAGTCACCGGCTTGACAAGATGTGTGAAAAGCTGAATTTTCAAATTGAAAGCACAAGCGTTTCCTGCTCGATCGGCGTTTGCACAGCCCCCGAGCACGGTGCAAATTATCAGGATGTCTATCACAATGCGGATGTGGCGCTTCTGACCGCAAAACGTCTGGGGAAAAATCATTGGCAGCTTTATGGTGGTGAAACGGAATTGCCCGAGCAAGCGCTCTATCGCAATATGGACTGGCTCTTGGATGAATCCAGCGATGCGATTATCGTCTGTGATGCCGAAACCTATGAAATCTACTACCTAAATGATGTAGCCTGTGCTCTGGCTGGAAAGGACAAGCCCACCTGCCTGTCGCAGCCCTGCTATGAGGCCATCTGGGGGAATCATGCACCCTGCAGCCACTGTGTGCACATCAGCAAGCTGACGCAAGACTACTGTGAGCATGAAGTACAGCCGAAAAACTCCAATAGCAGCTACATCATCAAGGGAAAATTGATTCATTGGGGAAGCCGGGAGGCTCGCATCCAATACGTCCATGACAACACCCGCCGCGCAGATTTGATGCGCCGGATGAGCATGCTGTCAGCGGATCGTCAGATGCTGCTCGACCTGCTGCCGGGGGGGCTGTTCCGCTACAATGCCAGAAGCCAGCAAATAAACTTTGTCAGTAAAACGATGCTTCGTATGCTGGGCTACAGCCGAGAGGCATTTCATCGAAAATTCAACAATCGATTTGATCGCCTTGTCTGGCACGAGGATCAAAAACGCGTTTTCGATGAAATTGACGCGCAGATTGCCAGCTCCGATTTTGACACCTGTGAGTATCGAATTGAGAGAGAGGACGGTACCCTCTGCTGGGTGCATGACGAAGGGCATCTTCATCCGGACGAAAACGGCGGGGAATTTTATGTGATTCTCACCGATATCAGTACACAGAAAAAGCTGGAGCAGGAGAACCGCAAGCTGGCCGAGCAGATGGAAAAGATGATGGATCATGTCCCCGAACCTTTTTGAGTTTGGCGGCAAAAAATAGATCGTGGAGGACTATGATGAGAAAGCTCGTATCGATTTTTGCGGCGGCAGCCTTTTGTTTATTGATGTCTTGCCCCGCTGTTGCCGCGCCTGCCACAGTGGATTCCACGGACATTCGGTTTACGCAAGAGGAAAAAAAATTCATTGAGAGCAGCGAACCCATTCGGGTCGGCGTCAATGCCTCCCGCTCGCCTTTTTCGGAATACGACGACAAAACGGGAGACTTTGTCGGAATTAATATCGATATCCTCCACGAAATAGCAAAGACCACCGGATTGTCCTTTGAATTCGCGCCCATTCCCGCGGGGATACAAACAGCCGATTTATTGGACGGCGGCAGCTATGACATCATCTGTGGAATTGAACGGGATAATTTTTTAACCAGTGATCGGATTGTGTCGACCGCAGCCTTTTTGGAAAGCGCGATTGTACCCGTTGGACGAGCCGGCGAAAGCATTGATCTAAACAGCAGGATTACCGCCACCTTTCCCTCTTCCTTTCAGGCGCTGCAAAAGCATCTACAGGCGCAATATCCAAATATGAAGATGAGGTTATATGACACCAATCGGGATTGCTTGGATGCGGTTCTTGCCGAGGATGCGGATGTGTTTATTCAAAACACACATATTCTCGGCCGCCTCTTGCAGGAGCCGCGCTATGAGAACCTTGATCTTTTGCCGGTAGAGATGATGGCGGAGCATACGGCAATGGCGATGCCAAAAACAAAAGACCCGCTCCTGCTCTCGGTTCTAAACAAAGCAATCGACGGGCTTGACCGTGCCGTTGTCAGCAGCAGCTTGATTGAGCACACCTTTGCGACTCCCTATCAAATGACCTTTTCTGATTTGATCTACAAGTTCAGAATACAGATTTCCATTGTTTCCACGCTCGTGTTGGCCTGCTTTCTTCTTCTGGTCAGTCTCATCCTCATTCGCAGACGCAGTGAACGCGCGCTGCAAAAGAAAAATTTACAGCTCGGAACGGCGATCGAGCAGGCCGAGCGCGCCAATGCCGCGAAAAGCCAGTTTCTTGCTCGAATGAGCCACGAAATACGAACGCCTATGAACGCGATCGTTGGAATGACGACGCTCGCCAAAATCAAAGTAACCGACGCGGAAAAGACAATTGAATATCTCAACAAGATCGAGATGTCCTCCAAGGTTCTCTTAAATATCATCAATGATGTTTTGGATATGTCGGCGATCGAAAATGCCAAACTGAAATTAGCAAACAGCTCGTTTGATTTTAAGGAGCTCGTGACATCAATCAGCTCGCTCTATTACAGCCAGTGTAAAGCAAAGGACATCAGGTTTGACGTGATTCTCGACGGCGTCACCGAGGAGGTGCTCGTTGGGGACGGCTTACGCTTGAATCAGATTCTGTTGAATTTGCTGTCAAACGCCGTAAAATTCACACCACCCGGCGGGAAAATCGAGCTGCATGTTACCCAGCTTTCGATCGGCAATCGTCAGGCATTTTTTGAATTCAAGGTTGCCGATACCGGCTGCGGGATCGACGAGGATATGATGAGCCGTCTTTTCAAGCCCTTTGAGCAGGCAAATGCCGAGACCTCTCAAAGGCACGGCGGAAGCGGGCTGGGTCTATCCATCGCCAAAAGCTTGGTGGAAATGATGCACGGCACCATTCTGGTTACCTCCCAAAAGGGGGCGGGAACAACCTTTGCCGTAAATCTTCCGTTTGGCATAAGCGACAAAAGCTCGCAGGAATCCGCGGAGAAATTCAAGTCGATCAAGGCGCTGATTGTCGACGATGATGCGTGCACGCGGGAGTATACAACCGTTGTGCTGGATCGCATCGGCATTGAACATGATTCTGCCGAATCCGGGCAGCAGGCAGTGGACATGCTGGAGCAGGCCCATTCAAAAGGGCTTGGCTATGATGTCTGCTTTGTTGACTGGAGGATGCCCGGTATCGATGGAATCGAAGTCACACGAAGAATCCGCCGTCTGTACGATGCGGACACCATTATCATCATCGTCTCCGCATATGACCTTTCCGAGGTGGAGGAAGAGGCAAAGGCAGCCGGTGCGAATCTATTTGTAACAAAGCCTTTGTTCCAATCCACGGTTTTCGATGTGCTGATGACGCTGAGCGGCGGCAAATATAAAAATGCGGGCGCAGACGCAAAGCAATATGATTTTTCCGGGAAGCGTGTCCTTCTTGCGGAGGACAATGCCCTCAACCGGGAAATCGCTGTTGAGCTGTTGCAGTTGACCAATCTGGCGATCGATACCGTCGAAAACGGAAAAGAGGCGCTGGAAAAGTTTCAGACCACAGCTGCCAAAACCTATGACGCGATTCTGATGGATATTCAAATGCCGTTGATGGACGGCTATGAGGCCACACGGCAGATTCGCAAATGCAATCATCCGCAGGCCAAAACAATTCCTATTTTCGCAATGACCGCGAATGCTTTTACAGAGGATGTGAATGCTGCTTTCAGCTGCGGAATGAACGGCCATATCTCCAAGCCGATTGATACGCAGATGCTATACGGCACACTTAAAAAATGCTTTGACGAGAAAAAATCAGAAGCATGAAACCGTGAGGAACAAAACAGCCGCAGCAGCTGCCCACCGGCAGCTGCTGCGGCTGTTTCTCTTGATCATCGAGGATGAACGGCTGTACCGTTGTTTTCCTTTGATTTGCCCTTTGAAAAGCTCTCCTGCAGCGATTGATACAGCACCGCTGTATCAATCGGCTTTGCAATATGCCCATCCATTCCGGAGGAGAGCGCCTCCGCCACATCCTCATTGAACGCATTTGCCGTCATGGCCCAGATGGGAATCGTCTTTGCCTGCGGGTGCCTCGATTTACGAATCTGCCGCGCGGCCTCGTAGCCGTCCATCACCGGCATCTGAATATCCATCAGGATCCCGTCGTATGTACCGGGAGCGGATGTCTCAAACAGCTCCACCGCAATTTGGCCGTTTTCCGCACGGTCAACCGCCATATTGACCATGTCCAGCAGCTCGGTGGCGATTTCGCTGTTGAGGGCGTTGTCCTCGGCCAGCAGCACTCTCTTTCCGGAAAAATCGTAGTTTTCCTGTTCAACAGGCGCTTTGGCATATTGGCCGCCGCTGAGCGACATCAAAAGATTGAACACGGTTGACTGGAACAAGGGCTTTGCAATAAACAGGTTCACCCCGGCTGTTTTCGCTTCCTCTTCAATTTCAGATACATCATAGGCAGATACGATAATGATGACCGTATCCGCGTCAAAGCGCTCACGAATCTGCTGCGTCAGCTCGATGCCGGTGATTCCGGGCATTTTCCAATCCAAAAAGCAGATGTCGTAGCCCGAGCCCTGCGCATAGGTTTCCTCCAGCATCGAAAGCGCCTTGGCGCCGCTTGACGCAATATCGTAATTCACACCGATGCGATCGAGTACAATCGACGTATATTCACAAGCATCCTCACTGTCATCGACAATCAGGGCGCGGATGCGTTTGAGCTTTTGCGAATCAATTCCCGGCGCGCTGGGGTTGATTTCAAAGGGGATGTCAACGGTAAAGGCGCTTCCTTTTCCCAGCTCGGATTCCACCTTGACCGAGCCCTGCATCAGTTCGACCAAGTTTTTTGTGATCGACATTCCCAAGCCGCTGCCGCCATGCAGCTGAGCAGTGGAGGCGTTCTCCTGCTCAAACCGGTGAAACAGGCGCTTTTGCATATCCTCACTCATGCCGATGCCCGTGTCGGATACCGTGATCCGAAAGAATACCGTGGTGTCGCGCTTGGCGGTCTCGCTCACACGCACCGAGACGCTCCCGCCCGGATTGGTAAATTTATAGGCATTGGAAAGGAAGTTGAGCAGAATTTGGTTCACGCGCAGCGGATCACCGATGAGCCGCTCTTCGGTGACCTCGGCGCAGTTGAGTTCAAAGGCGATGTCCTTTTGCTTGCACTGCGTGTAATACAGGGCTGTAATGGAGGTGAGGAGCTCCTTGAGGTCAAAGGGCTGATGCGCAATCTTCAGCTTGTCACTCTCAATCGCCGACATGTCCAAAACATCGTTGATGATATTAAGGAGAATTTTTGAGGACGATTCAATTTTACTCAAGGAGTCCTCGACCTTTGCCTTGTCATCGATGTTTGTCTTTGCAATGGTGGTAAGCCCCATGATGGCGTTCATCGGCGTGCGGATTTCGTGGCTCATTCTTGCCAGAAATGTGCTTTTCGCCTTGCTGGCCTGATCGGCGTGGGCAATCGCCTCCGAAAGCTGCGCGTTCTTCGCTTCGATTCGCAGCAGGTTTTTCTGTCGGCTGCTCAAAATCACCAGGAACATGGCCATGCACAGCACCAGCAAAATCAAAATGCAGGCAAAGGGAGTGCGGTATTTATACAGCATATCCTGCGTCGTTAAATGATAAGGCTTTCCGGTGGTGTATTTGGCGACAATTTTGGAAAGCTCATCGTCGCTGATTTGTGAAATGGTCTTGTTCAAAATCGAGATCAGCCGGGGATCGGTCAGCTGCGCATTGACGTTTCCGTTTTCGTCCTTGATTGCCAGCGACGCCAGACAAAGCTGATCCGACAACCCCTCCACCGGAAAGGCGGAGAGTGCTTCATACTGCGGTTTGGAAAGAAGATAGGTCACCACATACTGATTTTGCATGACAATATCCGCGTCACCATTTAAAACAGCCTGAAAGCTTTCCTCCACCGAATCGTAGGGAAGGATGGTAAAATCGGGATACTTGGTATGCAAAAACTCCTGAAGGCTGCCGGAGCCGGTAGCCATTGCCACCGTCATGCTTGCGTTCTTATCAAAGCTTGTGCCATTTCTTCCGACAAAGACCTTTTGTGCGCTGAGATACGGGTCGGTTAAGAACATTTCCTTGGAGTTGAAATTCATGGGATTATACTCTACGCTGGCAATCAGCCCGATGTTATGCTCGGTCAGATACGCAAAGCTGATCATCCCGGCAGGAAGAGGAACGTAATCAAATGAAATCCCGCTTAACTCGGATATGCGGTCGAGGATGTCCCGCGTCATTCCGGAAAACTCCCCTGTTTTGGGATCGGTGTAGGACACCGGATCCTGTATGGATACATATCCGAGCGGCATCGTACCCAGCTGGCCGATCAATTCCTGCTCCGCCTTGGTCAATTGCAGGGAATTTTGAATGTCGCCGAAGTACTTTTCATCCAGCTTCATTTCGTAATAGCGCTGCTTGTTATGAATCTCCTGCTGCGCCGCATCGATACCGGCCTTGATGGCCGGATTACGAGGGTTGGTGGCAAAGTGCATCTCTACCGAGCCCATCCGCGCAATGACGGTGTAATCACTGGTGCAGCGAATGGTGCCCATGACAAGGGCGTCTACCCTTCCCGAATCCAGCGCCTGACGCGCTTGGTCGTCGGTCGCATATTCGGAGATGGTAACACGGACGCCCTGCTGCGCCATATGATCTCGGCAGAGCTCCACAAAAGCGGAGCCGACGATTCCGCCGATGCGCATTCCCTGAAAATTCTCATAATCCTCATAGGCGTAGGAGGGATCCTCCGCGAGAACGCACAGCAAAGCACTGTTTACGCCCATCGAGCTTTCCGAAAAATCAAACAGAGCCTCGCGCCCCGGCGCTTTTTGCGTGGCGGCAACAATGTCCACCTCGCCGGTCTGCAATTTTTGGAGCGCCTCTCCAAAGGGCATGTCGATGTACTCATAGCGCCAGTCGGTATATTCCGCAATGTCGCTGAGATATTCGGCCGCATACCCCGTAATCGAGCCATCCTCCTCACGCTCCAAAAAATCGGGATAGTTCATAACGGCGACGCGCACGGTTTTTGTGTCGGCGGCATAGGCGAAAGCCCCCAAGGACAAGGTTAAGATAAAGCAGAAAAGAAGCGCTGCGATTCGTTTGATTGATTGCATTAAAATCCTCCTTGTGGGACGCTGGCAGCCGGATGCATCCTCAAGCCGACGGCCGATTCATTGGCGGAGCATCAAAGCATGTTTGTCCCGGGCAGAAAACCCCATCGCTGTCACAGCTTGCTTTCGTCCGGCAACAAAAACGCAGCCAGTGTTTGATAGAGCCGATGCGGAGCAATGGGTTTTACAAGATGCGCGTTCATTCCGGCCTCAATCGATTGTCGGACGTCTTCATCAAAGGCGTTGGCCGTCATGGCGATGATCGGAATTGTTTTCGCGTCCGGGCGCTCCAGCGCACGGATCGTCCT
This sequence comes from uncultured Oscillospiraceae bacterium, assembly GCA_964625135.1. Taxonomy (GTDB): domain Bacteria; phylum Bacillota; class Clostridia; order Oscillospirales; family Ruminococcaceae; genus Yanshouia. The sequence goes on from CAZVAV010000003.1 coordinate 15,331, forward strand.
TGTAGTTGCTAGACCATCCAAGACCGGCATGCGGATATCCATCAGAATGGCATCAAAATATCCGACCTCGGACGCTTCAAACAGTGCAAGTCCTGCCTGTCCGTTTCCGGCATTCACCACGAGAGCCCCGATATTTTGAAGCAGCTTGTTGGCGATTTCCCGATTGAGCGGGTGATCCTCGCAAATTAGAATCCGCTTGCCGGACAGATCAAGACGTTCTGGCCGAGCGCCCTTTGCCTGTGCCTCGGGAGCCTCCACTACCTTGGATTTCAGCGTCACCGTAAAGGTGGTTCCCTCTTTCAGTACACTCTTGCAGGTAATCGTGCCGCCCATTGCGCTCACCAGCTCTTTTACGATCGACAGCCCAAGCCCGGTTCCGCTTTCCGCGTTTTCCATCCGGTGTTCCTGCACAAATGGCTTGTACAGCGATTCCTTTTGGAACGCTTCCGTCATCCCGATGCCATCATCAATCACAGAAAAAACGGTGGTGTGGACACCGTCCTCCCCCGTCTGCGCTTCAATTTTCAGCGTGACATGGCCGCCGGGAGGGGTAAATTTCATGGCGTTATTGAGCAGATTGATAAAAATCTGTTGCAGGCGCAGCTTGTCAAACAGAACAACCCGGGGATTTGACAATTCATTTTCAATCGAAAAGGAGATGCCCTTTTCCTTGGCCTTCGGCAATAGAATGTTTGAGATGGTTTCAATAAAATCCGAGCTGAGATAAGGCTCGGGATGAATGGTCATCGTCCCCGCCTCCAGCTTGCTCAAATCAAGCGTATCGTTAATGAGCTGCAGCAAATACTCGCTGGCTCTGAAAACCTTCCGATGGTATTCCTGCGCCTCTGAAAGGGAACCGCTGTCAATGCCAAAACGTGAAAAGCCGATGATCGCATTCATTGGCGTACGCATGTCGTGGCTCATGCGCGATAAAAAGTCCTGCTTTGCATGAACGGCTTTTTGCAAAATCAGATTCCGCTGCCGTGCCTTGTGCGTCGCGTAGATAAATCCCAGCAGCAGAAGCAGTGCGGCAGCCGCCAGACTGGTATACAATGCGCTGCGCATGGGATCCTGATAAAACCATTCCACGAAGATATCCTGCTCCGGCGCCACGGAGGTTTGGGCAACCACAATGGCGCTGAGCCCTTCCTCTGAAACCGAGAGCAGGCATTTGTTCAAAATAGAGGCTAACAGCTCCTTGTTCTCGCCCATTACGGCAAAACAAACCTGATGGGAGTAATCGGTCAAGGTTGCCGACAAGCTGCTGTATCGGTACAAATCCAGATAGTATTCCGCGGTATAGCGGTTGATATAGGTAACGTCCGCTTTTCCATCGTAGACCGCCTCGATACATGCGGCATAGTCGGGGTACCACCCGACTTGATCGGAGGAAAATCCACTTTCTATAAAGTCCTGCGCAACCCGGTATTCCTTCACGGCAGCGACCCGGGCAGTCTCCGGGTTGATGGAAGCGCCCTTTTTCGTTATTTCATAGTAGCCCGCGTTGGTGTAAGGCTCTGTGAGGGCGGCATCACACTGATCCGCCCATCCATACTCATAATAAAAATCCGGGACAACGACGGTGGCGCCCAAAGCCGTTGCCGATGGGTCGTAGGATCGACACGCGACGCCGAGCTGATCACAGATTTTTTGTGCCAGCATGGGATAAATTCCTTGAACGCTTCCGTCCGGTGACACATGGGACAGATATCCCTGCTTCTGGCCAAAGTAAAAACACAGGTGATCCAACGAAGCGAGATAAGCCGTCTCCTCTTTTGTAAACGGCATGATCGCCCGTTCCGGAAACCATTTGACGTACAGATTAGAGAAAAAGGTCGGATCCTCCATCTTGATTCGATAAATGGCATCATTCAAAACATCCAGATTGGGATTTCCGATGGTCATGCTGATGTAATTGGATCGGGAGGAAAACCGCGCGAGAAGCTTCATCTCTCGATCTAAATCCATAATGTTCGTCAGCACCGCATCGACTTCACCGGCATCCAGCGCCGCACGGCAGGCGTTATAGCCATCATAAAAGACAAGATTCTTCTGGCTGAGCTTCATGCTCGCCAGATTTCTTTCCACCGGCGCGGCCGCATACAAATTTTCAGAAATCGCAATCTTTAAATTCTCGAAGGCATCAAAATCATTGTAAATCAGATCCGTCCGGCTGTTGAGGGTCAAAACGGCATAGTAGGTATCAAGGATGCTATGCTGCGTATAGCCCAAGGTATCGGACGGGGGATCGGGCAGCGTTCCCGGCATACGAATATCGGCTTCGCCGACCAGCAGCATCGGCTTGGTGCTTTCCCAGCTTTTAGCCGGGACATAGGTAAACCGAATGCCGGTACGCCGGGTAATTCTATTGAGCAGCTCAACGCCATAGCCCGTTTCGTGACCCTGTGCATCGTATTCAAAAAAGCCTTCCAGCGGGTAAAAGGCCACGCGAAGTACAGTCTGCTTCGCGGCCATCGTGGTCAGGGATGCAAGACCCAACAGAAGGATGCAAAGGGAAAGACCGATCCTGCGTCGCCAAAATCGTTTCATGCTACTTCACCTGCTCTGTCATAAGCTGTGCAAGCGTTTGATACAGCTTGTGTGGATCGATGGGCTTTGCAAGATGTGCGTTCATTCCGGCTTTCATAGATTCCTGTACATCCTCATCAAAGGCGTTCGCCGTCATGGCAATGATGGGGATGATTTCGGCGTCCGGGCGCTCCATCGCGCGGATGACCCGGGTGGCCTCCAGTCCGTTCATCACGGGCATCCGAATGTCCATCAAAATTGCGTCGTAGTACCCCGGAGCAGCCGCCCGAATCCTCTCCACGGCGGCCTGACCGTCTGGGACAGAATCGATGAGCAGATCCTTTTTTGACAGAAGCTTTTTTGCGATCTCCGCATTCAGCGGATGATCCTCGGCGAGCAGAACTCGTTTTCCCGCGAGCGCTGACAGCGCCAACGGGATTTCTTCTTGTTCGCGGTTTTGCATTTCTTCTGCGGTTGCCGTCTCAAACGACCATTCCACATAAAACGCGCTGCCGCGTCCCTTTTCACTTTGGACCCAAATCCTGCCGTCCATTTGTTCCACAATGCTTTTTACAATGGCCAGCCCGAGCCCCGTGCCTTGTCTGGTGGCGTCATTTTGGGTGTTTTCCTGCTCGAAGGGAAGAAAGACGCGGGGCAAAAATTCCGAGCCGATGCCAATGCCGGTATCCTTCACCGTCATACGATTTCTTACAAATTTCCCCTCACGGGAGGTGTTTTCGAGCATGAGCTCCACCCTTCCGCCGATGGGAGTAAACTTGATCGCATTGGAAAGCAAATTGACCGCGACCTGCTGCACATGGGTGGTGTCCAGCTTCATATATTGGCTTGTAATTCCGGCTTGCCTGACCTGCAAATCAATCTGCTTTTCCATTGCCGTAGGCATGACGATGGCAAGGGTATTGCTGATAAAGTCTGGTAGGGAAACAACCTCGGGATGCAGCTGGGCGCGGCGATTTTCCATTTTGCTCAGATCCAGCACATCGTTGATGATCGCCAGCAGGTACTGGCCGGAGGCTCCGATTTTTTGCAGGTAATCCTGTGCCTCCGCTACGCTTTGGCTATCCTGCCCCAGTGCGGCCAGAGAAAGCACCGCGTTCATCGGGGTGCGAATGTCATGGCTCATGCGGCTGAGGAAGGCTGTTTTCGCACGGCTTGCCTGCTCGGCAGCCGAAAGTGCCTGCTGCAGCTTATCGTTTGCCGCCTTTTGCTCTTCATAAATATTGTTCACATCAATGCGGGACATCAAAAAGGTCTTGCGCGGCGAGCTGATCGTCGTAAACTGCTGCTGCTTGCGTCTTATCTCTCCGTCCGGCATCCGCATGCTATAGCTGAACTTATAGGTTTTTCCATCCTTGATCCGTTCCCAGATCGAAGCAATCTTACATTCGGAAACAACCCGCTCCACATCCTCGGCGCATACACAGCCGCGAAGCTGTTCTTCAATCTGCTCCTCAAAGGATTCGTGCTCGTCATACAGATGCTTTCCGGCTTCCACTCCGTAATCAAGGGCGGAATCAGACGTCCCGTCAACCACCACAAACGAGTCATAATCGGATTTTACGATGGTTTCCATAATCGTCTGCATCACCCTTTCCTGCGTGATATCCACACAGGAAATATGCGCCACAACATGCTTCGTTTCGGGATTCTGAATCAGATGCGCGCTGTAATTGATCCAATAAATCTTGTTGGTATCGTAAAGACGCGTCAGCATCATCGACACCACATATTCTCCGCGGCCAAAGCAATTGAGTAGATTTTGTTTACAAAACAGCTTTTTATACTGCACAAGAAACTCTTCACCGATCATCATCTTTGCGGTTCCCGCAAAATAATGATCCGCTGTACCGCCCGCCAAAGCCAATACGGACTGAAACGTGCTGTTGATCTCCAAAACCCGGTTGTCGGTCAAATCCAGCATAACAGAGGCCAAATTGTCGCTTTGTATCGCCTTGCGATAGGACATCTCTTCGTGGAACCTCTTTTCGGCCTCCTTTTCGCGGGTGACGTCGCGCCCCGCGCCAAAGGCCTTCAACGGCTTGCCGGCATTGTCAAAGGTGGTGGTATAGGTGACGCGCTCGCACCACCAACCGGCTTCATCGGTGGTCTTGTACCAGATATCCTCGGTAACTTCACGCTCGCCCCGCCGCAGCCGCTCAAAAATACTGAGGAAGCGTTCGATCGAATCCTCCCTCACAAATCCGTTTTCCAGCGTGGACTGGATATAATTCTCGATATGAAAACAATTTTGCTTGATCCGTTGGGAATTTGAGATGACATAGAGCGAGTTTCGCCCAATATCATACTCCCAGATATTGATTCCGGAGCTCTTGATCGCAACCTCGTACCGCAGCTGGTTCTCCTGTAGCTCCTGCTCGATTTTTTTGAGCTTGTCCACATCGGTAAAAACCGCCTGATACAGGCACTCGCCCTGTGGGCCGGGAGAATAGGCGGCATTCAAATGCACCCAGCGCGGCTCACCGCTTTTGGTATTTATGCGATAGGTGATATTAAGGTTCTGCTGCTTTGCCACTGCGTCTTGGATTGCCGATGTAAGCAGAGGCAGATCCTCGTGATCGGTCACGGACAGGATATTCTGATCGCACATCAGCGCTCTTTCTTCCCGCGAATATCCCGTCAGCTCGCAGATCCCGTCGCTGAAAAACCGCGTCAGCACCTTGCCGTCACGAACCTCATACTGCGCAATCCCACCCGGAACGGTATTGACCAGCACCTGATAGTTATCCAGCGCATCCTGCGCCTTCTGTCGCATAGTATCCAGAACCTGCTGCGTCTGCATGAGCTTTTCCTGAATTTCACGCTCAGCGGTTACATCGGAATAGCTCACATAGCACAGCTTTGAGCCATCGCCCTGTGGCACAACCACACCGTTGAGGTTCATCCATATGTAGCGATTTTGCAGGTCATGAAACACACGATAGGTGTGGTTGACCCTTGCCTTCTCGCGCACGGCCGTGTCCACCTTGCGCTGTAGCTCCTGCAAATCCTCCGGGTGGACATTCAGAAAGCTGGTGTTTTCCAAAACTTCCTTGCGGTGCGCGTCAGAGTAGCCAAAAACATCAAAAAAAGCCTGATTATGCACAACCGGAACAATGCCGTTTTCATTAATTCGATAGACGCACATCCCACCGGGGACATTCTCCATGACCGATTGCAGCTGCCGGGTAAGCGCCGCGTTTTGCTGTTCTGCCTTTCTGGCCTCTGTCACATCCTGAAGGTATTCCACATGAGCCGAAATCCCGTTCCAGTCTGTCAATTTTCCTCGCATGGAGTAGACTCTTCCGTTTTTGGGATAAGCATAATCCCGCTCTAAATACCGATTCGTGCTCATGCAGCTCTGCTTGCAAAACTCACAGGGTGAGGCTCGATCAAATAAGAACTCGTAACACTTCTTACGGGAATAGTCCAAGGTTGTCTTGCCAAGGGTGGTTAGTCCGGTTTGGTTGATATACAGAAGGTCGTAATTGTTGATGTCGCTGAGGTAAATGATGTCCTGGCTTTCGTTGACCAGATTGTTGTAAAGCTGCTCCATCCGCGCAGGACGCTGAAAAACAGCGTGCACAATCGGCACACCGTTTTCTCTTCCAATCACAACACCATTCAGGTGCACCCACACAAGGCCTCCGTTTTTATGATAAATGCGGTAGGTCTCATCGATGGGCTGTCCGCGCTTCAAGGTCTCGGTGGCCGCATGCAGAAAACGATGCTTATCCTCTTGATAGATGATTACGGCCGCATCGCCGCTTATTTTCTGGGCATATTCCTCACGGGTATGTCCCGTAAGCTCTGCCACGCCGTCAGAAAAATAGAGCGTTTCAAAGCCCTTGTCGGTCACCCTATAGGTGGCAATTCCACCCGGGATGCTGTTGACGAGATGATCCATCTCAAGGTTTGCCTTGGTCATCTGCGCGCTGTATCGGCGTTCCCCCTCCAGCGCATAGCGCCCCAGTACATTGTTGACGCGGGCACAAATCACCCGGTTGTCAGCGGGCTTGGCAATAAAGTCCCATGCGCCGTTTTCAAGCGCTTCCAACTGATAGTCGGGCTCTGCGGTAACGGCAATAACAGGGATCATCCGATAGGGAGAGGTCTGCATCCACCGTAAAACCGCTATGCCGTCTATGACGGGCATCACAATATCAAGCAGGATAATCGTAATCCGATCTCCATATTCCTGAATGAGCCGGATCGCCTGATTCCCACCATCCGCATGAAGAATTGAAAAGTCATCACGAAAGCATTCTGCCAGGACCCCTCTATTCACATCGATATCGTCAACAATCAGCATGATTTTTTCTTTCATCTCCATTACTCACTTGCACATTACTTATTCCCGTCGGCACTATATGAATAGCTTCTTTAACAGTATAAGGAATTTCCAATATCAAAGGATTATCCGTTATATTTTCTTTCACAAATGCCATATCATTTACTTCATAATTTAGATTAAAAGGAGATAAACCGGAGAAGACACAGCGAACGTGTGCCTTTTCTCCTTCAAATATAATCATCTCTTTCGGTTTCATAGTTACCGTCAATGGAATCTTTATACCGAAGATTTCAGCTATCTTAGCTATAAAAATTTCAGCCATTTTCTTTTGGATATATTGCCCTTGACCTCTTAATGGATGCCAACCGTATTCTACCTTATCAATGGTTTCGGGGTTTTCTGAGAACTTTAGACTAGGCTGTCTACCGTCGCTA
>CAZVAV010000004.1:0-4180 GCA_964625135.1 uncultured Oscillospiraceae bacterium
CAAGGCCCGGCGCTTTTTACGAAGCGCCGGGCCTTGCCGGGTCTGTAAAAGGGCGGTGCAATGCAAAATTTTCTTGTTTTTCCCGCCCTCTGATCCTTGACAAATGGGGAAGGCTATCTTATAATAACAAGGTAACGCCCGCGTTACAGGTTTTTTTGCGCCCTTTTGTGGAGCAAAAAATCGACGAACTGGAGGAAACCTTATGAGACTTGATATCGGACAGGTTTTGGATGTCGTCGGAGAGAAGCTGGAGTTTGCGGGCGTGATCGACCTTTCATGGGTCATCAGGCACGGAACGAAGCTCTTCCCCGATGCACTGGCGGTCGAGGGAGCGGCGGACAACCGAGCCGGCGTCGTAACGCTGCGCTACCAAATCAGCGGGGTCATGCCGTTTGTGTGTGACCGATGCCTGATGCAGTCAGAACGCAGGATTTCACAGCGGTTTGAGCACCCGGTGGTGCGCTCGCTTGAGGATCCCTCGCTCGACGATGTCTTCATGACCGCTCCGGAAGGGGTTTTGGAGCTTGATGAGATCGCAAGCTCTGATCTGCAACTTTCCCTGCCGCAGGTTTTTCTCTGCAAGGAGGACTGCAAGGGACTTTGCCCTCGTTGTGGGGCGGATCTCAACCAGACAAACTGCGGGTGCCGCACCGATTCGGGCGGTCCGCTGGAGATTCTCAAAAATTTGCTCAATGATGAAGCTTTTTAAGGAGGTGCAAAAACATGGCGGTTCCGAAGAGAAAGGTATCGAAGGCGCGCAGAGACAAGAGACGTTCGAGTGTCTGGAAGCTGGATGCTCCTGCGCTTTCCAAATGCACCCAGTGCGGCGAGCTGAAGATGCCGCATAGAGTATGCCCCGTTTGCGGATACTACAAGGGCAAGGAAATTGTCAAGGTAGCGGACTAACGCGGCAAAACCCATGCATGAAGGACAGAGGGGGAAGGCAGCTTCCCCCTCTGTTTTTTCGCAACGGGGCAGTTTGCCCGAAAGAAAGGAAGTCGAGGATGTCCAAACCGATCGTCGCGGTGGTCGGCCGACCGAATGTCGGCAAATCCACCCTTTTTAACAAATTGACCGGCCAGCGGCTGGCTATCGTCGAGGATACCCCCGGCGTGACCCGCGACCGGATCTACGCTCCCTGCGAATGGCTTAACCGGGAGTTTATGCTGGTCGATACCGGCGGCATCGAGCCGTTTTCCGACGATGTGATCCTCACGCAGATGCGCCGTCAGGCGCAGCTTGCCATCGAGCGAGCCGACGTCATCATTCTGGTGACCGACCTGCAAAGCGGTGTGACCGCCACCGATCAGGAGGTTGCGTCGATGCTCCTCAAGAGCCAGAAGCCGCTGGTGCTCTGCGTCAACAAATGCGACCGGGTGGGAAATCCCCCGCCCGACTTTTATGAGTTTTATAATCTCGGTCTGGGCGACCCGATCGCCGTCTCGTCGATCCACGGGCACGGCACCGGCGACCTGCTCGACACGGTTTTTGAGAAGATTGATTTTTCCGCCTGCGAGCAGGAGGATGGAGACCGCATCTCGGTCGCCATCATCGGCAAGCCGAATGTGGGCAAATCCTCGCTGGTTAACCGGATCGCGGGGGAGGAGCGCACAATTGTTTCGGACATCGCGGGAACCACCCGAGACGCAACCGATACCGAGATCGATAATCAATACGGCAGCTACCGCTTTATCGACACCGCCGGAATCCGCCGTAAAAACAAGGTGACCGACTCGATTGAGCACTATTCGGTGCTGCGCGCCTATATGGCGGTGGATCGGGCCGAGGTCTGCGTCATCATGATCGACGCGACCGAGGGCTTCACCGAGCAGGATTCCAAGATTGCGGGCTATGCCCACGAGCAGGGCAAGGGCTGCATTGTGGCGGTCAACAAATGGGACGCGGTGGAGAATAAGACCGATAAGACGATGCAGGAGTTCACGAAAACGCTCGAGCAGGATTTCTCGTTCATGAGCTATGTGCCGTTCATCTTCTTTTCGGCCAAGACCGGCCAGCGGGTGGAGTCGCTCTTTGAGCTGATCAATCAGGTTTCCTCGAACAACGCGATGCGGATTACCACCGGCGCGCTCAACGATCTGCTCGCCCATGCCACGGCGCGGGTGCAGCCGCCCTCCGACAAGGGCAAGCGGCTGAAAATTTATTATATCACCCAGCCCGCCACCCGCCCGCCCACCTTTGTCTGCTTTGTCAACCGCAAGGATTTATTCCACTTTTCCTATCAGCGGTATATCGAGAACCAGATCCGGGAGTCGTTCGGGCTCTCGGGCACCCCGATCCGGATCATCGCACGGGAACGCGGCGAGAGCTGATACAAGAGGTTGGTTTTCATACCCTTCCATGCGGCTTCTCGGAGCTCGGCGCCCGGTATTCGTTTTTGAGCCAGGCGGCGGTGCTGGATGGAACCAGCTCGAGCAGCTCGTCGCAGAAGCCGCCCTGCTCCCGCAGCAGCCGACGAACCCGCGAAGCGCTGATGCAGTTGCCACCCGCCTGCACCCGCGGAATTTCGACAAACTCGATGCCGTGGCGCGGTAGAATCCGGCGCATCGCGGCGTTATACCGTTCGGTGACCGGGTCGAGAGGCTCTTCCCCCGCAAATCGGGCGGTGATGCCGAATGCGGGGGCAAGCCGCGAGGCGAACAGGGTGATGTCGAGCTCGCTTTGAATTTGGGCAGCGTCCTCATTTTCCTTCAAAAAATAGGTCGGAAAGGTCGCGGCGGAAATCATATAGGGGCCGCTGGGATAGACCAGGACGTTGGGCAGGTCGGCTACCCCCTCTTGCACCAGCCGCAGCCGTGCCGCGAAGGGAAAGTCCGAACGATCCTCCTCCACCACAAAGATCCGCAGCAGCGGGCAGCGGGCGGACGCGGATTCGATTAACGCCCGGTGCCCCAGCGTAAAGGGGTTGCAGTTCATGACAATCGCACCCGATGGCTCGGGCTGCGCCGTCCCGAGCAGTCGATGGGCAAAGCGCTCCGGCCCTTTGGGTAGATTTTCGAGCAGAACCACTGTGTCGGTTTGGGCGACGGGCCAAAAGCCGCAGCCGACAAACAGCGCCTTGTTCGGGAGGCGGGTGATGGCGAACAGGGAAAAGATCCCCTGCCCGGCACGATTCTGCACCAGGGCGTTGACCAGTCTCCCCAGCGCGTTCTGCCCACGCAGCTCCTCGGAGACGGCAAAGCACTTGAGCAGGCCGTCGGCCGCGCAGCCGCAGGCGCACAGGCGGTCGCCCTCAAACAGCCCGACCGCGTAGTCGATGTCCTCTTCCAATCTCAGATGATGCCGGAGAAGAAAATTCCGCAGCAGCGCCTTGTCCGGAGCAAAACCGAGAATCAGGTCGCGCAGAATCAGGTCTTGGGTCATGGGAGCCTCCTTTTTCTGGTCGGGTTGCCGGAAAGCGCCGATTGTGCTATACTTCCGGCAGATAAAATGGTCGAAAGGGGGAAACGGGTTGACGCTGCGCGATATGCTTTACATCGTTACCATTGCGGAGGAACGGAGCATCACCAAAGCGGCGCAGGCGCTTTTTGTTGCCCAGCCGGCGCTGAGCCAGTGCGTGCAGAAGGTGGAAAAGGAGCTGGAAGCCGCACTGTTTGTTCGCACGACAAACGGCGTTCTTCCCACGGCGGAGGGGAACTGCTTTTTGCAGTTTGCACGGCACACGCTGGCGGAGGAAAAAACCTTTCAGCGGCAGCTTGCGGATTTGGAAAACGGCGAGTGCGGAGAGATTACGCTGGGCTTCACCGGCACGCAGGCGACCTATGTGCTCCCGGACATTCTGCCGCCGTTTAAGGCACGCTATCCGCAGATTGTCGTCCATCTAGCCGAGGCGGCCAGCAACGACATCGAGACGATGGTTGCCGCCGGAAAGGTTGATGTCGGGATTATCCACCCGCCGGTTCTCAACGGCAAGCTCGATGTGTTTGAAATCAGCGAGGATCATATGGTCATTGTACCGCGTTCCAACAGCAGATTCCAGCCGTTTATCTATTATCAGGACGGCAGCAAGACCCCCTATCTGAATATTGAGTTTCTGCGGGAGGAGCCAATCCTCCTGACCCAGTCGTGGCAGCGCAGCAGGATGACGATCGACGAGATTCTTCGGCGAGCCGGGTTGACGCCCAACGTCCTGCAGCTGACCCGCAACATCAGCACCCTCGAC
>CAZVAV010000004.1:4190-18127 GCA_964625135.1 uncultured Oscillospiraceae bacterium
CGACGCGCTGGCGCAGGTGGATTATGCCACGGCGTTGATTCCGGAAAAGCAGCTTTCGTCCAATTTGCGGCGGCGGGGCTATTTTCGGATCGATCAGAAATATGATGTACCCTATTCCTTTTTTGCGGCGACCCTGCGGGACGGCTACCTGCCCCGTGCCGCGCAAAAGCTGGTGGAGCTGCTGCACGAATTGGCCTATACCTTTTGATCGCGGAAAGCACGGGAGAATTTCTTCCGTGCTTTTGCTTTTCTAAAGCTATCATAAGCGGGATCAAAGGGTGCGGCCAATACAAAAAAGAAATCCCCCCAATAAGCGCGGACGATGCCGAAACAAGGGTGATCCAAGAAATTTATAAAGCAAATAGGAAAGTTGTCCAGACAGAAAACCCGCCAATTGTGAAAATAGCAGGAACTTCCTTCTAAAAGCCCTTGAGCCCACATGATATGCTTATGGCGGATAACGTTTTCACGTATTTATCAGGATGTCAAAGCGATGCTATGATAAAGAAAAGACAGAAAAGGCCGCGCGCCGCCCAAGGTAATCCGGGATGCCAAACGGAGACGCACGGAAACAGGTTCGTCAAAATTGTAAGGAGTGAGATTGACAATGGGTCTGATTGGCATCGGCATCATTTCTCTGGTTGTGTATGTGGTTGTTATCCTGCTGCTCAATATGGGGCTCAAGCGAAAAATGGCAGAGGCCATGATGTGGTCGTTTTTTCTTCTGCTGGTCATCGGCGGTCTGTTCGCCGGGAAAAACGCGGGAGAGCTTGCCGTGGACGGAATTACCTACGCGGCAAAGCAGGAGGTTGTATACGCTTCGATGGCCTTCGTTTTCATGGCCTTCGTAATGGATAAGACCGGCGTCATCCGCCGCTTGGTCAATATCCTCAACAGCCTGCTGGGACGACTTCCCGGGGGCTCGGGCTATGTTTCCACCATCGGAAGCGCACTGTTTGGCATGGTTTCGGGTTCCGGCTCGGGCAACGCATCGGCGGTCGGCTCGATCACCGTTCCGTGGATGATGCAGACCGGCTGGAGCATGGAGCGGGCAACCACCATCGTGGCCGGAAACGCGGGACTGGGTATGATCTTCCCGCCGTCCTCGTCGATGCTGCTGCTGCTCGGGATGGAGTCGATCGCGGCGGAGCTGACCAGCGGTGACCTGTACATCGGACTGCTGGGCACCGCGCTGATGGTGCTGGCCTATCGTCTTTTGGTCGTCTTCTTTTATGCCAAAAAGGATGGGTTGAAGGCGGTGCCCAAGGAGCAGATTATGCCGTTGGGGCAGGCACTCAAGGAAAATGGCTCGTCGCTGGTGATCTTTTTGGGCGTTCTGATTCCGCTGATCTGCACGATGGGGCCGGTCGGGGACTGGATCAAGGCGACGCTCGACGCATCGGCCAAGGGTGCGTTTAAGTCGATCTCAATCGTCCTCTGGATTCCGATTCTGATGTCGCTCTTCACCATCCTTGAGGGTTGGAAGCATCTGCCGCACACCGCCGGGGGATGGGTTGAGATGATCCGCTCCTCTGTCGGCAAGTACTCCGAAGTCGGCTGCCTGCTGTTCTTCGCCTTCGCGGCCTCCCGTGTGCTGATCAAGCTGGGACTTGAGACGGAATTTACCGCCATCTTTGAGGTGCTGGGCGCCTATTCGCCGATTCTTGTCGTGCTGGTCATCGCACTGCTTACCACTATGATGGTGGGCCCGTTTACCGGCACTGCCACCACCACCGCCATCGGCGCGATGTCCTATGCGGCGCTGCGCAGTCTTGGTCTGGCGCCGATCGCAGCCTGTGTCGCGTTTTTGAACCTGACCTCCAACGAGGGCTGCATTCCTCCCAATTCCGCGCCGATCTATATCGCCAGCGGCATCTCCGGCCTCGACGAGCCCTCTCGGATCTTTAAGAACCTGCTGCTGCATTACGCGTTACCGGTCATTCTGATCGCCATCCTCATTATGGTGGGCGTTCTGCCCGTCATCGGCGGTTAAGGAAAGGAGCGAACTGCAATGAAAAATACTTTGCTGAAAATTTGTATGACGGTGTTTACCGTGACGCTGCCGCTTTTTATGCTGATGGGAACCGCGATCGTGCTGGTTCAGCTGGCGGGCATCGTGGTCGGAAACGGCGCGCTGGTGCTGGGTATCAACACCGCGCTCAAGATCTACGCGACCTGGATCGCCAGCGTCTGCGCCTTTGCCGGATTTTTTGTCGGCTACCTCAAGCCCAAGAAGAGGGCGTAACGGTTACAGTTTTGGAGGAAATCGAGAATGGAACTGAAAAAGCCGGCGGTTGCCGGAACGCTCGAATCGAGCGATGTGCAGATCACTCTGCGACCCAATCCGGGGCAGGGGCTGGAGCTTGAGCTGGAAAGCGTGGTCAAGACCATCTTTGGTGACGCAATCCGCAAAACGGTGCTGGATACCCTTGCGGAATTTGAGGTATGCGACGCACTGGTCATCGTCAACGATAAGGGCGCGCTCGATCATGTCATTCAAGCCCGGATGCAGGCGGCAATCTGCCGCGCCGCCGAGTGCGGCTACGACTGGAGCAAGGAGGATCAAGCATGACGGCAAAGCAGAACGCGTTGATGCGCACCAATCTGTATGCCAGCGCATCCAGCCCGGTCAATATGGCGCAGGCGGTATTTTATAACGAGGACTGCATCGTGTACGACCTTGAGGATTCGGTAGCAGCCGCGGAAAAGGATGCGGCGCGCTTTCTCATCTACAATACGGTGCGGCATCACCGCCCGAGGGATAAGTATGTCGTGATTCGGGTCAACGGCATCTACTCCGAGTACATCGGCGAGGATTTGCAGGCCGCCGTCCGGGCCCGTCCCGACGCCATCCGGATTCCCAAGGTGGAATCGGCCGATGAGGTGCGGGATATCTCCGCCAGAATGGCCGAGATCGAAGCAAAGGCCGGTATCGAGGTCGGGTCGATCAAGCTCTGGTGCAACATTGAATCGTATCTCGGGGTGCTCTACGCCCGGGAGATCGCCCAGTCCGATCCCCGGGTGGTGGCGATGGCCATCGGCGCGGAGGATTTGACCGCCAGCATGGGCGCACAGCGCACCAAACGTGGGATGGAGGTTTTCTATACCCGCAACGCAATCCTGATGGCCTGCCGCGAGGCGGGAATTGCCGCAATCGACGCGGTGTTCTCGGACATCAACGACCTTGAGGGGCTTCGCGAGGACGTGGGACTTGCAAAGAACCTCGGCTTTGACGGCAAGACGGTGGTGCATCCGCGCCAGATCGATCTGGTCAACTCGACCTTCGCCCCCAGCGAAAAGGAAATCCGGTATGCGCTGCGGGTGCTTGCCACCCTCGAGGAGGGACGTCGCCAGCACAAGGGGGTCATCACCCTCGACGGCAGCATGCTTGATAAGCCGATGGAGCTGCGCGCATTGACCACCCTGCGGCAGGCGCGCGCGGCAGGCATGAAGGTAGGAGGGGAGTATCTCGATGATTAAGAACGCGGTGGGAAGAGAGCTTCCCGAACAGATTGGCGGCTATGAGGTGCGTCCCTATCAGGGGCCGTATGCGACAGAGCCGACCCAACAGCCGATCATCCTCAAGCGGGCTCCCGCCAAAATCGTGCCGGGACAGAGCAAGAGGAAAGAGGATCTTCGCGAGGCAATCCTTGCCTGCGGCCTGAGAGACGGGATGACGATTTCCTTTCATCACAGCTTTCGCGAGGGGGATCTGATTATCGGGCAGGTGCTCACGGCGATCCGGGAGCTGGGCATCCGCAATCTTCGGTTTGCTCCGAGCGCGGTGGTCAACATCAAAAATCCCTCAATCGTCGATTTTGTCCGAGACGGCACCATTTCGCAGATCGAGGCCAGCGGCATCCGCGGGGAGCTCGGCGACGCGGTCATCGACGGACTGATGGAGCAGCCGGTGATTCTGCGTACCCACGGCTCCCGTCCCCGCGCCATTGAGGAGGGGGAGCTTTCGATTGACGTGGCGTTCATCGGGGCCTCCGCCGCCGACGATTACGGCAACTGCACCGGGCTGATCGGTCCGAACGCCTGCGGCGCGCTCGGCTATTCGATGATCGATGCCACCCACGCCGGAAAGGTCGTGGTGATTACCGACTATCTGGTGGAATATCCCTGTGTGCCGATCAGTATTTCTCAGGAATACGTCGACTATGTTGTGGTGGTCGACAGGATCGGGGACAGCGCCAAGATCGGCGCGGGTGCGGCTCGGATGACCAAGAATCCCCGCGACCTGCTGATCGCGCAGCGGGCGGTCGAGGTCATAGCGGCATCCCGGCGTTTTGTCAACGGGTTTTCATTCCAGACCGGCGCGGGCGCGATCAGCATCGCCTGCACCAATTATCTGTCCGACCGGATGGAGCAGGACGGCATCAAGGCATCCTTCGCCCTCGGCGGTATCCCGGCGGCCATTATCGAGATGCACCGCAAGGAGCTCGTCCGGGTGGTGGCCTGCTCGCAGTGCTTTGACGCGGTGGCGGCTCGCGCAATCGCCGAAAGCCCCACCGTCATCGAAATCGACAACTCGGTGTACGCCAACATCCGGCGCAAGGGAAATTTCCTCAATCGTGAAACCTTTGGCGTGCTCGGCGCGCTGGAGGTGGATACCGATTTTAACGTCAACATTCTCACCGGTTCCTCCGGCGAGATGATGGGCGGACTTGGCGGCGGCCCCGACGTGGCGGGCGGCGCGGAGATTTCGATCGTCACATTGCCGATTGTGCGTGGACGCACCCCGTCGATTGTCAAAAGGGTCTTTACCTGCTGCACCCCCGGTGAAACGGTGGCCGTGGTGGTTACCGAAGCCGGCATCGCACTCAATCCCCGGCATAAGCACTATGCCGAGCTGAAGGAGGATCTTGAAAAGACCAGCCTCAAGCTGCTGAGCATTGAGGAGCTGCAACAGATTGCCGAAGGGATCACCGGCGTGCCCCAGCCGATTACATGCACCGACAAGATTGTCTGCATCGTCGAATATCGCGACGGCACGGTGATCGACGTCATCCGCCAGATCAAGCGCTGATATTTGGGATCAATCAGGGCTTCCCTGCAAAACGCCCCCGGCTGCCATCGTTTTGATTGGCAGCCGGGGGCGTTTTCGTGGTGCGCGGTCAGTAGAGACATTTGACCCACCGCAGCAAAAAGCGGCTCTTTTTGGTTTCGGTCTGATCCACATGGTCAAGCACCCGGTCGACGAGCGCTTCGGCCTCATCCCGCTCCTCCTCGGTGAGCCAGTGCGGGGAAAAGGCCGCCTTTTCAAACAGCTCGGTCATCCGGCCGACGGTAACGCCCCAGTCCGCCCCCCATTTCTGGGCGACCGGCTCGGTCAGCCTGCGGATTGATCCGGCGGCGTTGGGAAGTCCGATGGCCGGGAAAAGCCGGAGCAGGAACGCCGTCATATTGCAGACCGCCTGATTCGTGTCCTCGATTTCAAACGAGCGCTCCCGCCGCGAGATGTGCCAGTAGCGGCGCATCAGCCAGAGGAAAAGGGCGAGCAGCAGCAGCCAGAGCGGCAGCAGCCAGAGCAGAATCGCCAGCAGCGGATTGGGCGGCGTTGCATCGGGATCGGCGGGCGGCTCCTCCTCGGGGGGCGGGGGCTCCTCGTCGCCGCCCCCGCCCCCCTGCGGCTGGGGCGGAACGCCGCCCTGCACCGCCTGCTGATAGCCGGGGATGACGTCAAAGGGCAGCCAGCCGACCCCGTCGTGATAGTACTCGGCCCACGCCGAGGCATTGCCCGACGGGACATAGACGGTGTCGCCCGATTTTACCCCCTCGAGATCGACGGCGGTGACCAGATAGCCCTCGACATAGCGGGCGGGAATGCCGCAGTAGCGCAGCATCAGCACCGCCGCCGAGGCGTATTGCGCGGCGTTGGCGTTTTGCTTTTGGTACAGAAACTCAATCAGACTGCCTTCTCCGGAAAAACCGGCGGCTCGCGTGGAATAAGCCAGCTTGGAGCCGAGCACCGAAAAGATGGTCGATTTGGCGTCGGCATAGCCCCGGTGGGTCTGGCCGGGAACCCCCGCCTCGCCGAGATCGGCGGCGAGCACTCCCCGTTCGGCGTCGGGCAGGGCAGTGTAGTTTTCGTAGACAAAATGGCGGTAGCGCGCCTCCTCGGCGAGGTATGAGGAAAGGGACGGGGAGGGCGCGGCCTTCCGCTGCTCAAAAAGGTTGACCAGCGTATCGATTCCGGCAGCGTCGAGAAGGATGGAAAATTCGTATTCCGAACGTCCGCTCCAGCCGGGGCTGGCCAGCGCCGCCTCGGTGGTGCGATCCTCATCAAGCAGCCCGTCGCTCTTGACCGAGGCGACCTCATAGGGCGCATAGATCGACGCGGTGCAGGCGGTGAGGTTCTTGACCGTCACGTTGTTTTTCTGCCGCGGATCGGATTGTCCCAGCGCGTTGGCCAGCGAGGCCAGCTGGGTCTGAGGATAGAAGCCGTTCTGGTGCAGCCGGTAGAACAGGCTGTTAAACGCCGCAACCTCGTTTTTGGGAAGCGGAGCCCAGCCGGTTCCGGTATAGCGCTGGCCGACATAGCCGCGCAGATGCAGCGGATAGGGGGAATCAAAGGTCATCTCGAGGGCGGTTTTCATCCCGAACCGTTCGCCCGGCTCGCGCAGATCCCCCTCGGGCAGGTCGGGGAGCGTTTGTCCCTCGTAGCGCATTTGGTGAATCGAGGAACGGATCGCCGCCGCGCCGCCGTCGAACAGGCCGTCGAGCTGTTTCCCCGCCGGGGTGATTGCCAGAAGTGCTCCGCCCAGCAGCAGCGTGGCGAGCAGCACCCCCGAGGCGGGCAGCAGAATGCCGCCGGGATCGGGCGTGCCGCCCTTCGACGAAAGGGCGCGGCAGCAGAGCAGCGCCACGGCAAGGCAGAGCAGCAGCGTCCAGCTGCCCGCTGGGGCGGTGACCTCGAGCAGGCCAAGCAGCGCGACCGCAAGGAGAACCGCCGCGCCCGGCTGCCAGAGCGAGTGCCGCACCGCCATGCAGCAGAGCAGCGAAAGCCCCAGTGCGAACGGAATCAGAAACAGGGTAATGCACAGTGCGTATTGCTCGGGCTCGACGGTGAGCACATAGCGTGGCTCAATCCTAGCCCCTTCGGCGGCGAAGAGCTGCTGAATCTGGTTGACCACCAGAACCAGCCCGTTGCGGGAGCGATCGGCGGTCAGCGCCCAGAGCAGCACCGCGCCCGCGCCCAGCCCGCCGAAGCCGGCGAGCTTCCTTTTTTTGGTGACGACCGGCAACGGGAGAAGAAAATGGAAGGCGGCAATCGCCGCCAATCCGACCATGGCGGTCGGCACGCCCGAGGCGGGCAGTGCGAAAAGTCGCAGAAAGGAGCCGCCGCAGCCGAGAAAGAGCAGAGCGGAAAGAAGCGCGCAGCCGAGCTGATCCCAAAGCCCGGGGGAGGGGGCGGTTTTCGGAGATACCACCTTGAGCTGCATCGATTTGTTGTAGACTGGTTTCAAGCGGGGGTTTCCCCCTTCCTAGACGATGAGATTTCCCAGTTCCTCGGGGTAGGCTTTGGGATGAAAATAGAGCAGCGCCTCACCCGGCTCCTCCTCCTTGCCCGCTGGCCGATCGGTACAGCAGAGCACGGTGGTTCGCAGATCCCCCTCAGGAGGGGAAAGCGGTTTTCCGACGCAGACGACAAGGATGCGGGAAAATTCGGGGGAGCGCATCAGCTCCTCGGCCTGCTCGGCTCCGGGGGTTCGCTTGCCGTGACCCGAGAGCGCGCCGGGCAGCGACATGGTCAGATCGTCGATGTTCTGCACGGTGCGGCGCTCAATCGGCCCCTCCCCGGTCTCCCACGCGACGGTGTGGACAATTCCCTCGTCAAGCAGCGCCTGAGAAAGGGAGACCGCCACCTCGGCGGCGGCGTCAAAGCAGGCGGGGTGCGGGCTTTCACCGGTTGGGCGGCGCAGGTCGAACAAAAGCAGCAGCGACCGCTTGATCGGACGACCCGGCTCCCGAATCATCAGATGATCGTATTTGTTGGTCAGCTTCCAATGCACCTGACGCAGCGCGTCCCCCTCGCGGTATTCGCGAATCTGGTGCACCTCGCTGACGTCCTCGCCCGCGCGCACCGGGTCGTACTCCTCACTTTCCTCGAGGGCGAGGTTGAGAAAGCCGGTGTGCAGCCGCAGGGCAAAGGTATCGGGCAGCACCGTCGTGATGGCGCGCCCCTTGACCGCGACCGGAAAGGAAAAAAGCCCGAAAAAATCGGTCGCCCGCACCCGCCCGGTGGTCAGCAGAATCTGCCCGCAGTGCCGGGAGCCGATCGAGAGAAAGACCTTCTTTGAGCAAAACGGCGGCAGCGCGACCGAGACCAGCCGCTCGGAAAGCTCGCCGGTCAGCCGGTTTTCCAGCTTGAGGCGGCAGCGCAGCTGCAACAGCGGGAAGGGGCTGTCGTTTCTAAGTGACAGCTCGGCGGTGACGCCGCGTTTTTTGGGCGCCAGCTCGCGGGAGGTCAGCCGCAGCGTGATTTTGCGCGAGGCAAGCCAGCTCACCGCCGCCGAGGCGGCGAGCAGCAGCGGAATCAACACCAGCAGCGCGCGCAGCACCGACGTTGCGCCGAACAGACAGATCAGCAGCAGCGATAAAATCCAAAACGGCCAGAGCCAGAGCGGTGAAATCATCTGCGGGAGCCTCTCCCCGACGACCCCGAGACGGGGGCGGCGGTCTTTTCCAGAATTTCAGCGAGCAGGTCGGCCGCCGAGCGCTCGGCGAGACGCGCCTTTGAGCTGAGCAGCAGACGGTGGGAGCCCACGTCGGGGAACACGTCCGACACATCCTCCGGCACGACATAGTCCCGCCCCAGAATAAAGGCATGGGATTTTGCCATCCGGCAGATGGCCAGCGCCGCGCGCGGAGAAAGCCCCAGCTGGATGGCCGGGTGGCTTCGGGTGGCCTGCGCCAGCCGGGTGATATATTCGTAGATCGAGTCGGCGACAAACACCTCGTCGGTCTGCTGCTTCATGGTGATCAGCTCGGCGGCGTTGGTCACCGGGGCAAGGGTGTCGAGCGGGTTGGCGGTCTGCCGATCCCGCAGGATGTTGACCTGACTTTCAAAATCGGGGTAGCCCATCGTCAGGCGGATCATGAACCGGTCGATCTGGGCGGGGGGCAGCACCTGTGTACCTGCCGAGCCCACCGGGTTCTGGGTCGCGATGACGACGAAGGGCTGCGGCACCGGGCGGGTGACCCCGTCGATCGTGATATGCCCCTCCTCCATCACCTCGAGCAGCGCCGACTGGGTTTTGCTCGAGGTTCGGTTGATCTCGTCGGCGAGCAGCAGGTTGGTCATCGCCGCGCCCGGCTTATAGGCGAGCGCGCCGCCCGCCTTGTCGTAGACCGAAAAGCCGATGACATCCGAGGGCATGCTGTCCGACGTAAACTGCATCCGCTTCGAGTGGATGCCCAGCGTCTTTGCAAAGGCGAGTGCCAGCGTTGTTTTGCCAACGCCGGGGACGTCCTCCAGCAGAATGTGTCCGCCCGAAAGGATGGCCATCAGCACCTTTGCAAGAATTTCATCCTTGCCGATGATGACCGTCTGAACCTGACGGAGAATTTCGTTTGTTGTGTTTGCCATATGTGCTGCTCCTTACCATACCGCCGCGCGGCGGAGTAATCATCCTTGGGAAAAAGGGCTTGTCCGCCATCCTGCCCCGATACGCAAAGCTTCGCAAATCCGGATGCCTAAGGCACCCGGATTTGCGGGCTGCAAAAAGGCGCGAGGGTGGCGCTTTCGTTTTTTCTGCGTTCGCCTTAGTTGTTGTCGTCGTCGGGGAAATCGTTGTCGTCGTCGTACTCGTCGTACTGGCTGTAGCCGTCGTCCTCGCGCCGGATTTTATTGTTGTAGATGACAAATCCAACCGCACCGGCCGCCGCAAGCAGCCCCACGATGGCCAAAATCCAGATCAGAGCCGAGCCGCCCTTCTTCGGACCATCGCTATCCTCGTTGTCGGTGTCCACATCGACGATGTCCTCCGACGAACTGTTTTCGTCCTCCGGCTCGCTCATCTCCTCAGAGGAGCTTTCCTGCTCGGAGGAAGCCTCAGACGAGGACGAGGAGGCCTGGCTCGACGAGGCGGGAGCCTGCGACGAGGACGGGCGGGCAGGGGGAGTATAGCTGTTCGATCCGGTCGAGGAGGAGGGAGGCGGTACAATCACCAGATTGCCCGAGCCGCTGCCGCTGCCCGACGAGGAGCCTGAGCCGCTCGAAGAGCTTGAGGAACCGGAGCTGCCCGAGGACAAAAACGAATTGCTCAGCCGCTCGCTCGAAAGCAGATAGCGCCCCAGCGTGCGGGTGCGGATGGCGTAGGCGTCCTCAGTGCTGTCCCAGTCGGCGGTAACCCGGGTCAGGTTGCCGCGCTCGTCAACCGAATAGACATAGTAATTGTCCTCACCGTCGGGCGGGGCGAGATAGAGGGTGCCGGTCTTGTTAAACGAGGCATAGTTGCCGTTATAAAACTCGACGTCGGCATCGGGATAGGACTTGAGGATTTTGTCGTAAATCTTATCGATCGGGTCGGTGTCAAAGCCGAGGACGATCGTCTTTTGTCCGACGGTGTTGACCACAAACGAGCTGTTCGAGTCGGCCTCAAAATCAAACCGGAACTCGGTGTCGCTGTCAAAGCCGTTTCCGCTCTTAAAGGTGGCGGGGGTTTTGGGGATGGTGCCCTCGCCGGCATCGGTATCATCCGAGCTCTTGTAGCCGATCTCGATGGCAACATCAAGATCATATTCCCACTTGTCCCCGCTGGTCTGCTTGACGGTGATGCGCCCGAGCAGGTCGCGGGAGTCGGTGGTCGAACGCGACTTGATCGGCACCGCGACGAAGTAGATGTAGTTTGAAACGTTGTCCACCGTGCTGCCGCCATTCGTCACGCGCTTCTTGACGATGTCGGGCGAGCTGGCATACGAGCCGCTCTCCTCCCACTTGGTGCTCGAGATTTTCGCCTTGCCCGCCGCGTCGGATTCGTAGACGTAGGGGAAGCGGGTTTTCGAGGCCTCGTCATATTTCTTCTTGGCTGCTTCATAGGTCGCCTTGGTTTGCGTTTCCTTTGCCGTCGCGGTTAACAGTGTTGTATTGGCGGTGTCTAAGGTCTTTTTTGCCGCATCCATCGTCTTTTTTGCCGTATCGGGATCGGTGGCTTCGGAGAGGTTCTTATTGGCCTGCTCCAGCTCCTTTTCCTTGGCGGTTACCGTATTCCCGGCAGTGGTAAGCGCATTCTGCTTGGCGGTGATTTGTCCTCCGGCATTCGTAACGCGGGTTTGGGCATCGGTAACTGCCTGCGCAAGGTCGGTATTGGTTTTGACCGCAGTGTCATATGCGCTCTTGGCGTTTGTATAGCTGTTTTTTAGGTCAGTGGTTGAGGTGCTGCTGAATGTAGTACGGTCGGCCTTTGCCTGATTTAACGCAGCCAGCGCCGCGGCCTTTTCCGACCCGGAGTCGGCCGGGGGGAAAGCGTTATAGGCGGCTTGCTTTTGTCCCACGATAATATCCAGCTCGTTGGCACGTGTATAGGTGTTATTTGCGGTATCCATCGCGGTTTTCAGGTTGTTGATGGTTGCTTGGGGGATGGTTTTATCGGCCTGCTGCTTTTGGGCGGTTGTCAGGGCGGTATCCGCATTGCCTTTTTCCGTCCTTGCATCGGCTAGCGCTGTTTCCGCCTTGAGCTTGTCTTGCTTGGCGCTTTCTAACGCGGCTTCGGCCTTTTGGACAGCATCTTTAAGCCCGCTGGTGTTTCCATTGGCCGCGTTATAGGTTGCCAACGCTTTGTCGTAGGCATCCTGTGCGGTTTTTTGATCTGTTTTTGCTTTTGCCAGATTGGTGGTCGCCGTATCCCATTCGGTTTCCGCCTTGTCCCGGGCATTCCTGAGAGAGTCCAGTGCGCCCGCCCCGTCGCTCAAGAGCGGAAAATAAACCGTCTCGCCGTACGGCACGCGGCTGACGCTTTTACCCAGATCAACCCGGTTGCCGTTATCCTCCTCGGCGAGATAGGCGTCCTCCGAAATGCCCGACACGGGGTAATTGATCGTTGCCGCCGATACTGGGACGGCAAGGGACGAGAGCATCGTTGCGGCGAGCAGCGACGCAAGAAAGCGCTTCATAAAAATTCCTCCTCAATAAAATGTTGCCCGTCAAAAGGGATGGGCAAAAGAAAACAGCCTGCCACAAGGCTCAAAAAATACGCAATCAAGCAGTTTGAGCCTATTGTATCACATCGCGGCTCCTTCGCCTAGGTGAAATGTTTGAATTTTCCGCAAAGAAATCGCAATTGACGCTACCCATAAAGTGTCACCAAAGGCAGAGATTTCTTCCCTTCTGAAAAAATTTTGCGCCTACGCCCGTCCCCCGATTTGCGAAACGAATCAAATTATAATTTCCCAAAAGGAAAGGGCTGCGGCGAAACGAAGGTTTCACCACAGCCCTTACATGGCGGCGGGACAATCAATCAGCGGCGGAAATCGCTGTCGTCCTCATCCTCTTCATAGTCGTCGTAGTCCTCGTCGTCCTCGTCGTCGTCGTAATCATCGTAATCACGGCGGCGGGAACGCTTAGACCGGCCCGACCGGGAAGAACGGCGGGAACGGCTCTTCCGAGAAGAGGAGCCGCGTGAGGCGTAGAGTACAAAGCCGACCGCTGCGCCGACCGCGAGCAGAGCGACGATGACCAGCACCCAGATCAGTGTCGTGAGGCCGCTCTTTTTCGGGCCGTCGCTGTCGTCCTTTTCGGTATCCACATCGACAATCTCCTCGGGCTCGGATTCGGGCTCCGGCTCAGATTCCGGCTCCGGCTCGGAGCTCTCCTCCATGCTGCTCTCCGGCTCGGAGGAGGAGGGTGGGGTGGAGGAGGACGGGGGCGTCGAAGAGGAGGGCGGCGGCGCCACCGAGGAGGAGGGCTTGGGGGCGGTGCTCTGGCTTACCACCGGGGCGGTGGAGGAGGGCGGCGGCACCACGACCAGATCGCCGGTACCGGCGCTTGACCCGACGCTCGACCCCGACGAGGAGCCGCTGCTCTCGGACGAAGAGGACGAAGCGGAGGAGGCCGAAAGCTTCTTATTTGAGAGAACATAGCGCCCCAGCACGTTGGTGCGGATGGCGTAGCCCTCCTCATATTCGTCGTAATCGGCGTCTACCTTGGTCAGCTTGCCGCTTGCGCTGATCGAATAGACGTAATACTCGTCCTCTCCGCCCGGCGCGGCGAGGAAGAGCGTCCCGGTTCGGTTAAACTGAGCGTAGTTTCCGTTGAAAAAATACAGATCAGCGTTGGGGTATTCGTCCCCGATGTCATCGTCGTAATCGATGTTCATCCCGAGCACGACGGTGCCCTGCCCGTTGGTGTTGACCACAAACGAGCTGTTGGAATCCGCCTCAAACTCAAAGGTGAAGTCGGTTTCCTCCTCAAAGCCGTCGCGCTTCGAGAAGGAGGCGGGCTTGATCGGAATCGTGCCCTCGCCGCCGGTCGAATTGCTCGCCGAGACATAGCCCAGCTCAATGGCGATGTCTGCGTCGACTTCAAAGCGATATTCCCTGTCGCCGCTCGTCTGCTTGAGCGTCACCTTTCCAAAGAGATCCTGATCCTTGGTGGCGCTCTTCTGCTTGGTTTCCACCGTGAGAAAATAGACCAAGCGGCTGGAAACCCCCTTCAGCTCGGACTCGCTTTGGGCGGATACGCGCTTGCGGACAATTGCCACATCGCTGACGTAGGTGCCGTTTTCTTCCCACTTGGCGCTAACCTTGGCCTTTTCGACCATGTTGGAATTATCCACATGGCTGCTGTTCTTTTTTAGCGGAAAATAGGCGGTCTCGCCATAGGGAACCGAGCTGGCCGGTTCTGTCAGATCGACGTACCCGTCCTCATCCTCCAGATAAAAGGTTGCTGAAATGCCGGTCACCGCGTTTTCCCCGTCCGCCGAGGCAAACAC
>CAZVAV010000005.1:0-16328 GCA_964625135.1 uncultured Oscillospiraceae bacterium
CAAAAATCAAAACACAAACAAAATTCCCACCAGCGCCGAGATGGCGATATAGGTGATCGGATGCTTTTTGAGCTTGACAATCGCGATATAAACCAGAACAAAATAGAGCAGCTTTTTCCAGTCAAACAGAACAAGCGGATCGAGCGAAGAAAGAAAATCCCCCAGCTTGAGGAAGGATTGCTCCATCACGCTGACGCCCGCCGCCGCAATCAACCCGGTAACCGCCGGGCGCAGGCCGTAAAAGGCGTTCTTGACGTAGGGGCTGCTCGAAAACCGCGCAAGCGATTTTGAGACGATCACAACGATAATCAACGATGGCAGGGTTACGCCGATCGAGGTGAGCGCCCCCCCGAATAGGCCGCCGACGTTGTAGCCCACATAGGTGGCCATATTGATGCCGATCGGGCCGGGGGTCGACTCGGAAATGGCCACCATGTCGGTGATCAGCGAGACCGGATACCAGCCGGAGGTTTCCGAAAGGTGGTATAAAAACGGCAGGGTGGCCATGCCGCCGCCGATGGCGAAGAGGCCGATTTTGAAAAATTCAAAGAAAAGCTGAAAATAGATCATGCCCGCTTGCCTCCCATCCGCCGAAAGGCGATTCCAAGACCCGCCGCGGTGAGGACATAGAGGATCGGCGAGAGATCAAGAAACAGCGTGCAGAGAAAGACTGTCGCAAAGATCACGACGCCAAACAGGTCGGTGACCCCTTTTTTCCAAAGGCCGACCACGGCGTGAAGAATCAGCGCGGAAACACAGACCGAAATTCCCGCCAGCGCGCGCTTGACATAGACGTTGTTCTGAAAATTGCTCAGGCAGGCGGCGATGATGGTGATGATAAGAATACAGGGTGAAATCATCCCCAGAGCCGCGGCGACCGCCCCGGCAATTCCCGCCTTGCGGTGTCCGATAAAGACCGAGACATTGACCGCGATGATCCCGGGCAGAGCCTGGCTCACCGCATAATAGTCCATAATCTCTTCCTTGGTCGCCCACTTTTTGTTTTCCACCACCTCGCGCTCGAGGATTGGCAGCATCGCGTATCCCCCGCCAAAGGTGACCGCGCCCATCTTAAAAAAGATGCCGTAAATTTCGGTCAGTAACCGAAGGTTCATAAGTAATCATCCATTCTGCCGCTTCGCACCGGCACAAATTTGAAATAAAGCAGGGGGTCTGCTCGCGTGAGTTTTTTTCACGAGAAGCCCCTCTTTTTTATTGGCTTACCAGGCAGCGACCGTTCCGTCGGCGCGCGGCTCGGTTGCCCCGGCCAGCACACCGTTTTCATCACGCCAGATGATCTGCCCACGGCCGAAGGTGATGCTCTCGGGCAGGACGGACAGATTGTGGCCGCGCCGAACCAGCTCCTCGGTGACGGCGTAGGGGAACGAGCGCTCGACCTGGATGTTTTTCTCCCCCGTCCACTGCCAGCGTGGCGCGTCGAGCGCCTGCTGCGGGTTCATATGGAAATCGACGGTGTTCATCACGACCTGCACATGACCCTGCGGCTGCATAAAGCCGCCCATCACGCCAAACGGGCCGACCGCCTCCCCGTCCTTGGTCAAAAAGGCGGGAATAATGGTGTGAAACGACTTTTTCCCCGGTGCGACGCAGTTTTCCATCGACTCGTCGAGCGAGAAGTTCGCGCCCCGATTTTGCAGCGAGATGCCGGTTCCCGGAATGACGATGCCCGAGCCAAAGCCCATATAGTTCGACTGGATGTAGGAGATCATGTTCCCTTCGCCGTCCGCCGCGCAGAGATAGACGGTGCCCCCGCAGCTCGGGTCTCCGGCCGTGGGGTAGAGCGCCTCCTCTCCGATCAGGGCACGGCGGGATGCGGCGTAATCCTCCGACAGCAGCTCGTCCACCGTTACCTTCATGAACTTGGGGTCGGCCACATACCGCTTGCCGTCGACAAAGGCCAGCTTCATCGCCTCCAGCTGCTTGTGCATCGTGTCGGCGCAGTCCCTCTCGGCAAAGTCAAAGCCCTTGAGGAGATTGAGCGCCATCAGCGCGACGATGCCGTTTCCGTTGGGTGGAATCTCCCACAGGCGGTAGCCCCGGTAGTCGATCGAAATCGGGTCGACCCATTGGCACCAGTAGTCGGCCAGATCGCTTTTGCGCAGCGTGCCCCCGGTTTTCACCGAGAAAGCCTCGATCCGCTCTGCCAGCTCGCCCTGATAGAACGCCTTGGCCTTGGTTTTTGCGATGCGCCGCAGCGTATCGGCGTGCCCCTGCGACCGCCAGATTTCCCCCGCCTTGGGGGCTCTTCCCTGCGGGGCGAAGGTGTCGAACCACGGGGCGAAGCACGCGTCCGTGAGCGTCTTGGAAAAGCTGTCATAAGCGGTTTCCCACAGGCGGCTGATCACCGGAGTGACGGCGTAGCCCTGCTCGGCATACTGAGCCGCCGGTTCCAGCAGTGTCTCCAGCGGGAGACGGCCATAGCGCTCGGCCAGCTCGGCCCAGGCGGACGGCGCACCCGGCACCATCACCGGCCACCAGCCGCGGTTGGGCATCGAGGTATGTCCCTCGTCCCGGATGGCTGTGGCATTGGTCAGCATCGGCGCCTTGCCGCTGGCGTTGAGCCCGCGCAGCTTCTTTTCGTCGTTCATCCAGACCAACGCAAAGGCGTCGCTGCCGATGCCGTTGGAGGTGGGCTCGAGCACCGTCATGCAGGCGGCGGTTGCAATCGCCGCGTCGACGGCGTTTCCACCCTTTTTGAGCATATCAAGCCCCGCCTGTGCAGCTAGCGGCTGCGAGGTGCAGACCATTCCCTTGCGGGAGTAGACGACACTTCGGCGCGAGGGGTATTGGTATTTCAGCGGATCGAATTGGATCATGGTAGATACTCCTTTTTTATTTTATGTCAGGAACGATAACGCCCTGTTCTCTGTTTTGACGCGCTCTGGCAGATGCAGCCGATTCGCAAGCGAATCGACAGCGTCGTTATGATTTCCGGATGACAAGTACAGTGATTTTTATTATAGCAGAAAATTCCTTGAAAGGACAGACCCTCTCAACGAGATTCTTCAGCGTTCAGGCAAAAAAATTGCCACGATGGCGGCGCGGGGCAGATCGTAAAAAAATCACACCGGCAAAGAAGAGCAGCAAAAAAAGCAAGGATTTTCCTTGCTTTTTTTGAAAAGCTCCCCCTGCGGGCAGCGTTAAATCTCGATGACCGAGCCGCTGTGAATCGAAAAGAAGCCCCGCACATCCCGTGCGAACAGCTCCCCCGCCTCGGCGCCGTTGCAGTGGCAGGCTCCCACCCGGCGGAATTTGAGGTAATTGACCGCCTTGATGGTCGAACGGATTCGCGCGTTGTCGGCATCCTTCAGGTGGGTGCCGCCGATGAAGGTGTCCACCGGGCGTTCAAAATAATTGCTGACCCGCTGGCAGATGTTGATCATGCCGTTGTGCGCACAGCCGCTGATGACGGTGAGACCCTGCTCCCCTTCGAGGACAACCGCGATCTCGTCACAGAAGCTGTCGGTCTCGTATTCCCCTTGGCTTAACCGCAGCATGGCCTTGAACGGGGTTTCAAAGCGGTTGCAGGATGTAAAGCCCGCGACCAGCCAGATTCCCTCGTGCAGCGGGTAACAGATCGAACGGTTTAAGATCGAATAGTTGATTCGCCGAGACATCAGATCGCTTTCCGAGACGCGACCCGAAATTCCCCGCATCCGGCCAAGCTCCCGCTTGTAGCGGGGCTCAAAGAAGTTCCAGCCGAGATAGAGCTCCTTCGGCGGCGCGACCCGATCCAGAAGGGGCAGCAGCCCCCCGGCGTGGTCGTGATGATTATGGCTGATCACCAGCGCGTCAAGCCCGTTGAGATCAGCCCCCAGCACCCGGGCATTGTCGAGGAAAGCCGCGGAATCACCGGTGTCGAGCAGCAGGCGATAGCCATCCTCGCCGGTGATCAGAATGCTCAGGCCGTGCTCGGACTTGAGCGCTTCCGACTCGGTCGTATTTTCAATCAAAACGGTAGCTGTAAACCGCATAACAATGCCTCCTTGTTGTTTGTTCATACTTTATTTATCTTTAGTATACCACAACAAGGAAAAATGCACAATAAAACAAAAGAAATAAAATTGAATTTGACAAAAACGAAAAAATGTCCAATGCTATGCCTGCTGCTCCTGTGCAAGCAGCCGCGCGTAGGAGAGCCCGGCTGGGGAGACGGCAATGCCGCCCATCGCCGTCTCCCGCAGCTCGCGCGGGAGCTGACGGCCAACCCGGTACATCGCCTCAACCACCTGATCGGCGGGGATGGGGCTGCTCATTCCGGCCAGCGCAAGGTCGGCGGAGAGCAGCGCGTTGGCGGTCTGGGAGGCGTTGCGCTGGGCGCAGGGCACCTGCACCAGCCCCGCGACCGGATCGCAGACCAGCCCCATCGCGTTCATCAGCGCAAAGGCCAGCGCGTGCATCGACTGCTCGGGGGTTCCCAGCGCCATCTGCACCGCCGCCGCGGCGGCCATGGCGGCGGCAACGCCGCACTCGGCCTGACAGCCGCCCTCCGCGCCCGCCACGGTGGCGTTTTTCATGATCACCGCGCCCACGCCGGATGCGGTCAGCAGCCCGCAAAGGGTCTGGCGGCGGTCAAGGGAATCTTCCTCCTGTAGGGTCATCAGCACAGCGGGCAGAATTCCGCAGGCTCCGGCGGTCGGGGCGGCGCAGATCTTGCCCATTGAGGCATTGACCTCACTACAGGAAAGGGCGTAGGCCATCGCCCGGTTCATCACCCTGCCGCAGAGCCCGCCCTTTTGCTCGGCGTAGCGGTGCTGTGGCGCACTGACCCCCGAGATCAGGCCGAGGACGGTGGGCATCGGCTGCTCGAGCGCCTTGGTCGCCGCGTTGACCATCACCTGATAATGCTCATCCAGCAGGGCGAAGATGCCCTCCTCGGATAAGCCGGTGAGCTTCTTTTCATTTTCCAGAACGATCCGCCAGAGTGGAACGCCCTGCTGTTGGGCCAGCAAAAGCAGGCCGGCTAAATCTGTGTACATGTTGATTCCTCCCGGTCGGAGAGATTGATTGCCCGCACGCTGAGAAGATTGGGCAGCTGTTCGAGCCGCTGCTCGACCTCGCGTGGAATCCAGTCGTCTGTCTCGATGACGCAGAAGGCGGTCTCCCCTCTCGCACTGCGCGAAACCCGCATCACCCCGATGTTGATGCCGCTCTCGGCCAGCACCCCCGACACCTCGCTGATGACCCCCGGCCGGTCGTTTTGCCGGATAATCAGCGCGCTTGACTGAGCGGAATATTCGGTGTCAAAGCCATTGATCGAGCGGATGAGAATCTGCCCCCCGCCGATCGACGAGCCGGTGATCTCCTGCGTCGTTTTGTCGGCGAGGGTAAAAATCATCCGAACCGAATTTTCGTGCATGCCATCCAGCTCGACCTCAACGAAGTCCCAGCCCATCCCCGCACGCCGAGCGAGGGCGAAGGAATCGGCCAGCCTCTCGTCATCCTCATAGAAGCCGAGCGCTCCGGCCACCAGCGCGCGGTCGGTGCCGTGCCCTCGGTAGGTTTTCGCGAAGGAACCGTGCAGGCCAAACTGCACATGGGTGAAGGGAACGGCGACGATGGCTCGCGCAATCCGAGAAAGCCGAGCCGCCCCGGCGGTATGCGAGCTTGATGGCCCGATCATAATCGGGCCAACCGCCTTGAAAATACTGACGTCCAAAGATACTCCTCCTTAAAGGGCTGAGATTGTGTTAAAGAAACAGTGAGGTAATCGGGCCGGTGACATAGCTTTCAATCACTGCCGCGACGGCCAGAAGCGGAATTACGATCAGGACGGTGACCCGTGTCAGCTCGCCGACGAGCACAAGAAAGCGTGGCTCGGGTCGGTGAAAAATCCGCCGGGTAAGCGAATGGCAGAGCCGCAGGCCGATTGCCGCGCCGAGCAGCAGCGCCGGAATCTCAAAAATGCCGTGGGGCAGCAGCGACGCGGTGAGTGCCGCAGGCGGCATGCCAAGGTGAAGTGCGGCGGCCGAGACAACCCCGATGAGCCCCGCATTGAGCAGCAGCGTAAACATTGGAAGAAAAAGGAACGGAACCAGACCGTAAAGAATCGAGGAGGTCACCGCCGTAAAGTTGGCGAGAAAGAGCCGAGATGCGTTGAGCTCCCCCTGCTCGTTGACGATCTCCTTGCCGCCGATCAGCTTGGTAACCTCCTGCATCAGCCGCTCGAGCAGCGCGGAATCAGCCCGAAAGGCAATCGAAGCGACAATCCCCGAGAGGATGGCCACAAGCAGAAAGCCCGCCGCCACCCCGATCAGCAGTCGGCGCAGGGTTTTTAAATAAGCAAAGGCCGCGCGAAACTCCTCTGTCAGCATTGCGGCGCCTCCTTTGTATGAGTTTAGTATGGGGTTTTTCCTCCGCGCTATGCCGTGCGGCAGGCAAAGCGCACGAGACAGGCGCAGTTCCCCTTGGGACGGTGCGTCTATTATGACAGATTCGAGTGATTTTCGCAAGCGGCGGTCAAATAAAACGTGCCGCGCCCAAACGAATGGGCACGGCAGCTTTGCCAATATAAAAATTGAACTTACGCTCTGAGACTCTTAATCGCGGCCTGCACTGCTGCAATCTTGACAGAGCGATCAAGATAACGATTAAATCCTCTCACAACGAGCAAATTCTATTCAACTTTTTTTGGGGGGTAGGGCCTTTTTTCATCGGTTCTCCCGATCAGATAATCTATGCTTGTATGATAAAAATCGGCAATGCCAGACAGCACTTCAACAGGAATTTCTCGAATATTGTTTTCATAGTTGCTATATGCGCTTCGAGTCAGACTTAGAAAATTTGCCAGCTCTTGCTGCGTTTTGTCATGATCTTCCCGTAAGTGCTTGATTCTCTCATAGTTCATTTTCTTCACCACAATGAGTATATCTGACACAATATGCGCAATTGACTTTTGACACATATTGTGTCAAAATATACATGAGGTGACTAATGAGAATGAACAGCAAACAAACCTGCCAAAGTTGTGGCTATTTTCGACAACACTACATCTGGAGGGAGGAGTATATTTCTGTTAATTACGGACATTGCACACATCCTCCTTCGTGTACGGCATTGCCGACCGGGGGCGATGGCCTGCCCCAAATGGATTCTCCAGTGCGAAGAATACCAGACAATGTATCTGCCATCAAAAAACAAGAATCACCTGCCTGATTGAGCAGGTGATTCTTGTTTTACTCTTACTTGGGCGCTCTGGGGCTCTTAATCGCGGCCTGCGGGGCAGTCAACGTCCCATAGCTATCCAAATGAACGTCTTCCATTGTGTCATTAATACTTTGCCATTTTACTCTCTTGTGTATTGCTTTAACTGCGTGTCAATATCTCGCCCGCCATACATCACACGAATAATCGTAACCACCGCTTTTTCTGTATCAGGAATATAAAACACACAGTAATTGTCTACAGTCATAATCCGTAGTCCTCTGCTGTGCCAAGGCTCGTTTTCATATTTATGAAAACGCTCTGGCATCTGTTCAAGTCCCATGATGCTTTCTTCTAGCCGATTGAGCTGTCCAATCGCATTATTGGGTGAATGCAGTTTAAAAGCAATATACTCATAGATGCTTCGCAGGTCTGTATCTGCTTGGCTTGAGAGTTCAACATGAAAAATCATAAGCTGTAATCCTTGCGAATATCAGCAAATGCTTTACTTGCAGGTTTTGTTCTACCAGACTCCATGTCCGCATATCCCTTCTCCAATTCCGCGCTCATCTCTTCCTCTGATAATGCACTGATGTCCAATGGTCTCGCAGATGGAAGCTTCACTTCAAAAGGAAGTCCTCTTTGGAGAATAATCTGTTTATAAAACATATTGATCGCGTTAGATGCAGGAATACCAAGCGTAGCAAGGATGCTTTCTGCCTGCTCTTTTACAGCCGGTTCAATTCTAGCATATAGGTTTGCAGATTTTGGCGCCATGGTTCATCCTCCTTGCCAAACGTACAATTTTTCTTCTACTTATTATTATACGCATTTGTAGGTACAACAGCAATGCGTTTTTAAGATTTTGCAATGCGGTAATTTTTGTCCTCCTTAAATCCAGCTATGGCACAAAATAAGGTGTGCCATATACTCCGTCACCGGAATGATGGCACACCTTGTTTTTTTGATAGATGACACGTATCAAGTCTGAAAACTAGTATGGTGACTGGGTTTGTGGCTCAATTAAGTGTCATTTATTCATTCATTACATGATTTGTTTCTTACGCTCTGGGGCTCTTAATCGCGGCCTGCGCGGCGGCGAGGCGGGCGATCGGCACACGGAAGGGGGAGCAGGAGACATAGTCGAGGCCGGTGCGATGGCAGAACTCGACCGAGGACGGGTCACCGCCGTGCTCGCCGCAGATGCCGAGATGGATGTCGGGGCGGGTTGCGCGGCCGAGCCGGGCGGCCATTTCAACCAGCTTGCCGACGCCCTTCTGGTCAAGGCGGGCAAAGGGGTCCTGCTCGTAAATCTTCTTGTCGTAGTAGGCGCCGAGGAACGAGCCGGCATCGTCACGCGAGAAGCCGAAGGTCATCTGGGTGAGGTCGTTGGTGCCGAACGAGAAGAACTCGGCCTCGGCGGCGATCTCATCGGCGGTCAGGGCGGCTCTGGGAATCTCGATCATGGTGCCGACCAGATACTTAAGCTCGACGCCGGCGTTCTTGATGATCTCATCGGCAGTCTTGACGACAATCGACTTGACATAGGCCAGCTCCTTGACTTCGCCGACCAGCGGAATCATGATTTCGGGCACCATCTTCCAGTCGGGATGCTTCTTCTTGGTGTTGATCGCAGCCTCGATAATAGCTCGGGTCTGCATCTCGGCGATCTCGGGATACGAGACGTCCAGACGGCAGCCGCGGTGACCCATCATGGGGTTAAACTCGTGCAGCGAGGCCACGGTGTTCTTGAGATCCTCGAAGGTCAGACCCATCTCGGCCGCGAGTGCCTTGACATCCTCGTCCTCGTGCGGCAGGAACTCATGCAGGGGCGGATCGAGGAAGCGGATGGTGACAGGACGGCCTTCCATCGCCTCGTAGATGCCCTCAAAGTCGCTGCGCTGCATCGGCAGCAGCTTGTCGAGCGCGGCGCGGCGCTGAACCTCGGTCTTGGAAACGATCATCTCGCGCATCGCGGGGATACGGTCGGCCTCAAAGAACATGTGCTCGGTTCTGGTCAGACCGATGCCCTCGGCGCCGAAGGTGACCGCCTGCGCGGCGTCGTGGGGGGTATCGGCGTTGGTGCGAACCTTCAGGACGCGGTACTGGTCGGCCCAGCTCATCAGTCGGCCGAAGTTGCCGGAGATCGACGCGTCGACCGTCTTGATCGCCTCGCCGTAAATATTGCCGGTGGAGCCGTCGAGCGAGATGAAGTCGCCCTCGGTAAAGGTCTTGCCGCCGAGCGAGAAGACCTTCTTCTCCTCGTTGATCTTGATCTCGCCGCAGCCCGCGACGCAGCAGGTGCCCATGCCTCTGGCGACAACCGCGGCGTGGGAGGTCATGCCGCCGCGCACGGTCAGGATGCCCTGTGCCACGTGCATACCGGCGATGTCCTCGGGGGAGGTCTCAAGACGGACGAGGATGACCTTTTCGCCGCGCTCGGCCCATTCGACAGCCGATTCGGCGGTAAAGACGACCTTGCCGCAGGCAGCGCCGGGCGAAGCGGGCAGCGCGGTGCCGATCGGACGGGCAGCCTTGAGGGTGGCGGCGTCAAACTGCGGATGCAGCACGGCGTCAAGCTGCTTGGGGTCGATCATCATGACCGCTTCCTTCTCCGAGATCATCCCCTCGTCGACAAGGTCGCAGGCGATCTGCAGAGCGGCGGCGGCGGTACGCTTGCCGTTTCTGGTCTGGAGCATAAAGAGCTTGCCATCCTCGATGGTGAACTCCATGTCCTGCATGTCGCGGTAATGCTTCTCAAGGCGGTCGCAGATCTCAACAAACTGGTCGTAGGCGGCGGGCATAATCGCCTTGAGCTGGTCGATCGACTGGGGGGTACGAACGCCGGCCACGACATCCTCGCCCTGGGCGTTCATCAAGAACTCGCCGAACAGCTTCTTTTCGCCGGTGGCGGGGTTACGGGTGAACGCGACGCCGGTGCCGGAGGTATCGCCGGTGTTGCCAAAGACCATCATCTGGACGTTGACGGCGGTGCCCCAGCTCGAGGGGATGTCGTTCATCCGGCGGTAGTAGTTGGCGCGGGGGTTGTCCCACGAACGGAAAACCGCCATGATCGCGCCCATCAGCTGCTCCTTGGGGTCGGAGGGGAAATCAACGCCCTTCTTCTCCTTGTACTCCTTCTTAAAGAGGCGAGCCAGCTCCTTGAGATCATCGGCGTCGAGATCGGTGTCGTTTTTGACGCCCTTCTTCTCCTTCATCTCGTCGATGAGCTTCTCAAAGTAGGCCTTGCCGACCTCCATGACAACGTCGGAATACATCTGGATGAACCGGCGGTAGGAGTCGTAAGCGAAGCGGGGGTTGTTGGTTTTTTTGGCAAACGCCTCGACAACCTCATCGTTGAGGCCGAGGTTGAGGATGGTGTCCATCATGCCGGGCATCGAGGCGCGGGCGCCCGAACGAACCGACACGAGCAGCGGGTTCTCAAGATCGCCGAACTTCTTGCCGGCAAGCTTCTCGAGCTCGGCGAGGTTCTTCATAATCTCGGCCTTGATCTCGTCGTTGATCGCCTCGCCGTCGGTGTAGTACTGGGTGCAGGCCTCGGTCGAAATGGTGAAGCCCTGCGGCACCGGCATGCCAAGATTGGTCATCTCGGCGAGGTTTGCGCCCTTGCCGCCAAGCAGCTCGCGCATCTTGCCGCTTCCCTCGGAGAAGAGGTAAACAAATTTCTTGCTCATAATAATCTTTCCCTCCAATTTTATTTGAAGACGGGTCTTAAGACGCCGTCTCATGGTCGTATTTTTGTCGTATCTTTGTTAGTGTGCTCGATTCGGCAACAGCATTATACCAAAGAGACGGATGAATTTCCAGATTAATTTGCTTTATAATGCGAAATTTTTATATTCTTACGCGGATTTTTTTCTCAATAAATGAAATAAGTAATAATATGTAAAATTTATTTCTAAAAATTGACTAATTCTCTAAAGAAGTGTAAAATAAAAAATTAGATAATTCGGCGCAGTCGTGGCCGATTCAGATAGACCGTCACATTTCATACTGTAGAAGGAGAGACATGATGCAAAACTTTATCAATGCCTACATTTCACTGTTCAAAAACTATGTCAATTTTAACGGGCGCTGGAGACGCCGGGATTTCTGGGGCGCGACACTGATCAATATGCTGATTGCACTGGCGCTCGGCTTTGTGGCGAGAATGGTTAACCTGCCGATCCTCACCAACATCTACAGCCTCGTGATCATGATTCCGTTCATCGCGGCTGGTGTGCGTCGCCTGCACGACATCGGCAAGAAAGGGATTTGCTACCTCTTTGTTTTGATTCCCTTGATTGGAGGCATTCTTCTGTTGGTCTGGTTCTGCCAGCCCGGCATGGTGGGCGACAACGAGTTCGGCCCCGACCCCAAGGCAGAAGAAGTTATTTTTTAACCAAAAGAGAAATCCATAGAGGAAGCCGGCGGATTGCTCCGTCGGCTTCTTTTCTGTCTATCAAAAAAAGTGAGCCGCAACCCTTTGAAAGGGGGTGGCACGAACGTTACACCTTGTATGACGGGTCGAGTAATCCGAGCTTTTGACACCCTGAGAGGAAGCCGGAAAAAACGTGTCTAAAAGCAGCAGTCACCCGATTCTTAAACATGATTAAAGCTTACCATTTCATCCCACCCCTTGCGATCCTTCTCGCGCAGCGGGTCGTCCGGGGCGGCATAGCCCAGCGCAATCACCAGGCGCACCCGCCGGGTCTTGGGGATGCCAAGCAGCATCTTGATTTTCCGCTCGTTAAACCACCCCATCACGCAGGAGCCAAGCCCCTGATCGGTGGCGCAGAGGATGAAATGGGCGACCGAAAGGCCGATGTCGATCCCGGAAAAGGGCTGATTTTTGAGTGACCCGCCCATTTTTGCGCCAAAGTTCTGGCGTCCCTCAAGGACGACGACAAAGGCGCGGGCGTTTTCGGTAAAGCGATTCAACCCGGTCTCCTGCAGGCAGGCGGCCAGCTGGAGCAGCCTTGCCGGTTCGTCGACGGCAATGTAGCGCCATGGCTGACTGTTGCAGGCCGACGGGGAAATGCAAGCTGCCTGAAGGCAGGTGATCAGCTTTTCGCGTTCGACCGGGCGGTCGGGATCAAAATTGCGGCAGCTTTGTCGAGTTTGCGCCAACTCGAGCAGGGTATCCATAGGTTATCCCTCACTTTTGAGCCGCTGCAAAAAGCGGCGAGATACCGACCCCGTTTGGCCGGATATGGTTCCTCTCTCATTATTTGTTGTTTGTAAAAAATAAGCAAGGAAAAGGGGAAAATCTTATCGGAATCTTATCAACGCCGCACGCCCGAAAACAGCAGCGTAATCGTACCGGGGCCTGTGTGGCTTCCGATGACCGCCCCGAGCGGGCAGATGGTGATCTCGGCTTGCCGGTACCGTTCCCGCACCATCGTCGCCAGAAGAGCCGCATCCTCTGAAGCGTCGCCGTGGCCGATGATCACCTCCGCGCAGGCGGCCGGGCTAAAGCCGCAGGGCTCCATCCGGTCGACGAGGGCGAGCAGCGCGGCGCGCCGCCCCCGGATTTTGGCGGTGGAAACCAATTTGCCGTCGGCGGTCACGGTGAGCACCGGCTTGATGCCCAGCGCGCTGCCCACAAGAGCCGAAACGGCGCTCAGCCGTCCGCCCCGATAAAGGTGGCTGAGGCTGTCCACCGTAAACCAGTGGTGGATGCAGGGTGCACCCTGCGTGCGTACCCACTCGGCGACCTGTTCAATTGATGCGCCCGCTTCGCGCCGCCGTGCCGCAAGGAGAACCAAAAGTCCCTCGCCCGCGGAGGCGCAGAGGGTGTCGATTACAATAATTTGGCGTCCGGGGTATTTCGCCAAAAGCTCCTCGGCGGCGATTTTGGCCGTCGGGGTCGTGGAGCTGAGCGCACTGGTAAAGCCAAGATAGAGGATGTCCTCGCCGCGCGCAAGGATGGGGGTAAAGGCCTCGATGAACTGGCTAAGGTTGACGGCCGAGGTGGTGGAGGTTTTCCCCTCCCGCAGC
The DNA here is from genome assembly GCA_964625135.1 of uncultured Oscillospiraceae bacterium. Lineage (GTDB taxonomy): Bacteria > Bacillota > Clostridia > Oscillospirales > Ruminococcaceae > Yanshouia. The sequence goes on from CAZVAV010000005.1 coordinate 13,165, forward strand.
AGACCAAAAAACCGCTGGGGGCTCATGTCGGTCTGATCGTCGAGATACTCGGTACCATCGATCAGAAAATGCAGCGGCAGAACGGTGATCCGGTGCTGCTGATAGAGCGCCGGCGTCAGGTCGGTTGTGGAATCGGTTGCAATTTGAAAGGACAAGGGCATTCCCTCCTTTGGTCGTTTCAGCGTTCTTCCCGGAAATAGTTGAGGCCAAGGCTGGCCGGAATCTGTGTGCCCTTGCTCTTTTTCATCGAGCCGATGATCAGAACAAGCGCGGTGATCAAAAACGGAAGCATGTCGTAGAAGGCGATCGGGATATCGATGACCCCCTTGGGGACATAGTACTTGAGCACCCGCAGCCCGCCGAACAAAAAGGAACCGGCGATGGCGGCGGCGGGTCGCCAGCCCGCGAAGATCACCAGCGCCACGGCAATCCAGCCAAGCCCGCCGACGCTGTCCGAAATCCAGACGCCCGAGTTGATGATCATCGAGCAGTAGGCCCCGCCAATGCCGCAGATGCCGCCCCCAAGCAGGATGTTGCAGTACTTCATCCGGGTGACGTTGATGCCGGCTGCGTCGGCGGCCGCCGGATTTTCCCCCACCGCCCTGACGTTGAGGCCGGTCTTGGTGCGGTGCAGATAGAATCCGGCTGCCAGTGCGATGACGATGCCCAGATAGACAAAGGGATTGTAGGAGAACAAAAGCTCGCCCACCACCGGCAGGTCGCCAAGACCCGCAATCGAGACGCTGCGCATATGGGCGGTGATGGTTTCGGGGAGCTTGAGGGTTTTGTTTTCCGACTGGCTGATCATCAGCACGCCGATGAAGTTGGACAGCCCGGTGCCGAACACGGTCAGTGTCAGGCCGGTGACGTTCTGGTTTGCAAAGAAGGTCACGGTCAAAACCGCGTAGATCAACGCCGCGAGCATTCCGGCGAGGAAGGCGGCGAGCAGCGCGATGACAAAGCTATCGGTCAGATACCCGGCCATAAACCCGGCGCAGGCGCCGATCGCCATCATTCCCTCGACGCCGAGGTTGAGGTGGCCGACCCGTTCGCTCAGAATTTCGCCGACGGTACCAAACAGCAGCGGTGTGCCCGCCGCGATGGCGGCGACCAAAAATTTAAGCAGCATCACGCTTTTCCCCCTTCCCGCGCGGCAGAATGGTGTAACGGACAAAGAACTCGCAGCCGAGGATGAAGAAGAGGATCACCCCTTGCAGCACCGCCGCGCAGTTCGAGGAGATTCCGTAGGTCGACTGCACCACGCCGGCTCCTTTTTCGAGCACCGAAAACAGAACCGACACCACCAGAATCATCGGGGCGTTAAGCTGCGACAGCCACGCGACGATGATGGCGGTAAAGCCCACCCCGCCCGCGACGGCGGTGGTCAGCGTGATGTCGGCGCCGGTCGCCTGAATCATGCCGCCCAGCCCGCAGACCGCGCCCGAAAAAAGCATCGTGCGCAGGATGATGCGTCTGACGTTCATCCCGGCGTAGCGGGCGGTGTCCTGGCTTTCACCGACCACCGAAATTTCGTAGCCCTGCTTGGTTTTGCCGAGGTAGAGAAAGACCGCCGCGACCAGAAGCAGCGCGATAATCCAACCGAAATGCACGCCGAACACCTTGTCCAGCGCGGCGTTTTTATCAAAGCGGGCAATTTTTGAAAAGCCCGCCGCGCCCGGGTCCTTCCACGGGCCGTCCCGCAGGAACGAGACGATGTGCAGCGCGATATAGTTGAGCATCAGGGTCAACAGCGTCTCGTTGGTGCCGAATTTCACCTTGCAGAACGCCGGGATCAGCCCCCAGAGACCGCCGCCGAGCATTCCGGCGACCAGCATGACCGCGATCAGCACCCAGTGGTTCCAGTGGGCGTGAAACAGGGCGAAGTAGGAGGCAAAGACCGCCCCCATGATGATCTGCCCCTCCGCGCCGATGTTCCAGAAGCGCATTCGAAACGCCAGCGTGACCCCCAACGACGCGATGACCAGCGGAATCGCGTATTTAATGGTGGCCTGAATCGCCATCTTGCTGCGAAACGCCCCCGAAAGGATGGTGCCGTAAATCGAAAAGGGATTGTAGCCGATCAAAAGGATAAACACGCCGCCGGCGCAAAGCGAGAAAAGCACGCTCTCAAGGCGAAGAAAAAGAATCTGCCGGGGGGTCTTTTCCGGACGGGAAACGACCCGCAGCAGCGGTTCGCGGTGTGGCACAGCGCTCATGAGGCCTCGCCTCCCTTCTGGTCAAATTCTCCGGTCATCATCAGCCCGAGCTGTTCCTTGGTGACGGTTTTGGCGTCGACAAGGCCGGTGATCTGCCCGTGGCAAAGGACAAGGATGCGGTCGGAGAGCTCAAGCAGCACGTCGAGATCCTCGCCGATGAACATGACCGCCACGCCCTTCTGCTTCTGCTCGTTGAGCAGGCGGTAGATGGTGTGGGAGGAGTTGATGTCCAGCCCCCGCACCGGGTAGGCGGTGATCAGCAAATTGGGGTTCGATTCAATCTCCCGGCCGAGCAGCACCTTTTGCACGTTGCCGCCGGAGAGAAGTCGCACCGGCGTATCCACCCCCGGTGTGACGATCGAGAGCTTTTTCACCAGCTGCTCGGCCAGCGTCCGGGCGGGCTTTCGGTCGACCAGCGGGCCTTCGCCCTCGCGGTAGGATTTGAGCAGCATATTATCGACCATTCCCATCGAGGCCACCAGCCCCATGCCGAGCCGATCCTCGGGGACAAAGCTCATGCTGATGCCCAGCTTGATGATCTCCGCCGGGGTTTTGCCGACCAGATTCTGCTTGTGGTAGAGAATGGCGCCCTTCTGCGGCAGCGTCAGCCCCGCGATGGTCTCGCAAAGCTCCTTCTGGCCGCTGCCCGCGACGCCGGCCACCCCAAGGATTTCCCCGCTTCGGATTAAGAAGGAAACATCGTCGAGCGCGGTCGACCCATCCGGCTTTTTCACCGTCAGATCGACCACCTTGAGGATGGTCTGGGGGTTGGGCGCTTCGGGACGCTCGATCGAGAGGCTGACCGCACGACCCACCATCCGCTCGGTCAGCTCCTTCTGGTTGGTTGAGGCGGTGTGAACCGTGTCGATGCTCTTTCCCTTGCGCAGAATGGTCACCCGGTCGCTGATCGACAGCACCTCGTTGAGCTTGTGGGTGATGATGATGACG
>CAZVAV010000006.1:0-16207 GCA_964625135.1 uncultured Oscillospiraceae bacterium
ACAAAGGCTGGCTGAAACCAATTTGGAGACAACCCCCGGCTACGGCTGCGACGCCTACTGCGAGGCCGCCCGTGAAAAGATCAAGGCCGCCTGCGGCGCACCGGATGCCGACGTGCATTTTCTGGTGGGCGGTACCCAAACCAACACGACGGTCATCTCCTCGATCCTTCGTCCCCATCAGGGGGTGCTCAGTGCCGAGATGGGACATATCGCCGGGCACGAAACCGGCGCGATTGAAGCGGCTGGGCACAAGGTTCTCCCCCTGCCGTCGGTGGACGGGGTGATCACCGCCGCACAGGTTGAGGCGTACCTCGACGAGGATCGGCACTGCAAAATCCGGGAGCATATGGTTCAGCCCGGCATGGTCTACATCTCCTTCCCGACCGAATCGGGGGCGCTTTACTCCAAGCGGGAGCTGACCGCCCTGTTTGCGGTGTGTCGGCGCTACGAAATCCCGCTCTTTCTCGACGGCGCGCGGCTGGGCTACGGCCTCGCAAGCGAGCAAAATGACCTGACCCTTCCCGAGCTGGCTTCGCTCTGCGACGTTTTTTACATCGGCGGCACCAAATGCGGGGCGCTTTTCGGCGAGGCGGTCGTCATCCGAAACGATGCGCTGAAAAAGGACTTTCGCTACTTCATCAAGCAGCGGGGCGGTATGCTCGCCAAGGGGCGGCTGCTGGGTATCCAGTTTGACGCGCTGTTTACCGACAACCTGTATTTCTCGATCTGCAAAGCAGCAGTGGATTTCGCGCTGCGCATCCGCCGCGCCTTTGAGCAAAAGGGCGTGCCGATGTGCACAAGTTCCCCCACCAACCAGCAGTTTCCGGCTCTGACCGACGCGCAGCTGGCTTATCTCAACGAGCGGTATGTCAGCGAATTTCACGAAAAGGCCGGGGACGGAAAAACGGTGGTTCGCTTTTGCACCAGCTGGTCAACCAAGGCGGAGGACGTCGAGGCTCTAATCCGCGATATTGCCGCCATGCCCGACTGAGAAATACCCGACTAACAAACAGCACCGCGCAGACCCGCTTGCCTTCGCTCCGACAAGAGCGAATTAAGCTGTGGTTTGCGCGGTGCTTTTCAATATTTCGTTAATCCTGCTTTGCCTGCTCGATCATCGTGTGGATTTTCGCCTCCGACTCATCGAGCAGCGAGGTTTTGAGGGTGTAAAGCGCATGGGAAAGGTCGACGTAGTAGCGGTGGGGGTTCTCAAACCGCTTGACCTCATCCCAGGTGCGATCAAGCTCCCGCTTGCAGTACTGCTGAATCTCGGCAAGGCTGGGGGATTGATAAATCCGCTTGCCCTTCTCATAGACCGGAATCAGCAGCTCGACCGCCTCGAAGTTTCGCAGCGTCTTCTTTTTCCAGATGGCGTTCGGGTCAAAGATGGTCAGCGGGCGGGTGTCGTCGACCGTTTCCTCAAAGAGGGTGATATAATCGGCCAGAGCCTGTCCGCTTTTGCGGTCATACAGCCGGTAGAGCTTCTTGAAGCCCGGCGTGGTAATCTTCTCGGGGCTCTCGCTGATCTTGATGCGGGGGGCAAGCCGCCCCTCCTCCTCCACCGCAACCAGCTTGTAAACACCGCCAAAGACCGGCTCGGAACGGCTGGTGATTAAATTTTCGCCGACGCCGAAAAGGTCAACCTTGGCGTCCTGCAAAATCAGGTCACGGATGATATATTCGTCGAGCGAATTGGAGGCAACGATCTTGCAGTCCGAAAAGCCCGCTTCGTCGAGCATGGCGCGCATCTTTTTAGAAAGATAGGCGATGTCCCCCGAATCGATCCGCACCCCCTTGGGGCGAAAGCCCCGGGGCAGAACCACCTCGTTAAAGCAGCGGATCGCGTTGGGAATTCCGGAATTGAGCGCGTCGTAGGTGTCGATCAGCAGGGTGCAGTTATCGGGATAGATTTCGGAGTAGGCGGCAAACGCATCATACTCATCGGGGAAAAGCTGCACCCAGCTGTGCGCCATCGTTCCGACGGCGGGGATGTTGTAATACTGGTCGGCGATGACGCAGGCGGTGGAGGTGCATCCGCCGATGTAAGCGGCGCGTGCGCCGAGCATGGCGGCATCATAGCTCTGTGCGCGGCGGGAGCCAAACTCCATAATCGCGCGACCCTCAGCCACCCGGTTCATCCGGGTAGACTTGGTGGCGACAAGGGACTGGTAGTTGAGCGAAAGCAGCACCATCGTCTCCACCAGCTGAGCCTGAACGACCGGGCCCTTGACGACGACCAGCGGCTCCTGCGGATACACCGGGGTACCCTCCTTGATCGCCCAGACATCGCAGGAGAAGCGAAAGGCGCGCAGATATTCGAGAAACTCCTCCGAGAAGGTGTTCTTGCTGCGAAGAAACTCGATGTCCTCATCCGAAAACTGAAGATTGTCCAGATACTGCATCATCTGCTCAAGACCGGCGATGACCGCGTACCCTCCCTCGTCGGGAATCTTGCGAAAAAACATGTCGAAAACGACTTCGCGATCCTGCATTCCCTTCAGAAGGTATCCGTTCGCCATGGTCAGCTCATAAAAATCGGTGAGCATCGTAAGGTTTCGCTCGTTTTTGATATCGATCATCAAATTTGGCCTCATTTCGATGTTCTGTCCCGGTTTGGGACGATTATTTCCACCGGCGCGGCAAAGCGCACCGTTTTCAGGACAATACCTTGATGGTAATCGCTTCGGATACCCGTCCAAGCTCGGTTTGATCGGCAGGAGCCGCCGCGTAAAACCAGACGGTAGCGGGATATTCCCCCGCTGCGAGAGAACGCGACAGGGCGGCGGCCTCAATCTGGCTGCCCGGGAGCAGCAATCCGCTGGAAAATACCGTTTCGCCGATCTCATCGAGAATAATCTCGGCTCGCATCAGCGTCCCGTTTTGAATCGGACTGCCGATGCGAAGCGGCGCCAAAGCGGCCCCGTCCGCCAGCTCCACCGTCCGGTTGACCCGATAAGAAAGGGAATCCGGCAGGTTTTCGGCGCGAAACCTCGCGAAGGGCGATTCGGTCAATCTCTTCGCACGGGGATCGAGCCCCTCCCGCACAGAAAATTCCCGCCCCGACAGGCTTGTCCTTCCTGCGGCGGCCCAAAGCAAAGCAACAGAGGTAGCAGCCGCCAACAGAAACAGCAGAAGAAATAAGACGGGTGCCTTTTCTCTTCTTCTCGCGCTCCTTGCATTCTGACGCTGCGCCACCCTGCCCGACATATTTTTTCCTGTCCCCTTTTTTACAAATCCAAATGGTTTTCGCCGTCATACGCCAATGACGCATGACCGCAACGCGGTTATTATACACCATTTACACGAAGATGACAAGACAGCTTTTCCTAAGTCGGTTGATCGATGCGAATCGGTGTTGCGTTGTGAATTTTTTATAAATTGTCCGTCCTTTTCTTGACAAAGCGAGCGGCGGTTCTTATAATTAGATAGACAATCTAATTATTTTTCAGAATCAACATCGCTGACATCTACAAAGCTTCACCGGAAAGGAGGCGTTGCCATGGATGAGTTCTCCCGAAAGCTTGACGATACCCTGCTGACCGCATACCGCTATACCGTTAAAATCGAAAATCAGTTTCTCCAGCGAATCGGCGAGCTGAATGTCACCGGAAGCGAAATGCACCTGCTCGAGGTCATCGGCAAAAGCGAGGGAAAGCACTGCACCGTAAAACAGATCGCACAGGCGCTGAGCATCACCCAGCCGTCGGTTACGGCAGCGGTCAACCGCCTGGTCATCAAGGGCTGCGTCGAACGGCGGCGCTGCGAGGAGGACGGTCGGGTGGTTCATATCTCGATGACGCGGCAGGGTCGCAAGGCTTACGCCCTCTTCGCCTATTTCCATGAGAATATGGTAAGAGCGATCACCAAGGAGCTCACCGGGGAGGAAAGAAAGCAGCTGCTCAAGGGAATGCAGAAGCTCAATGAATTTTTCGAGCGGCAATATCGCGACCACATCATCCCCATCGAGCGGCGTTATCTCAGACAGAACAGCAAAAAGGAGTCAATATGAGCTTTTCACTGCTTTCGACCGGGCGTGCATTGCCCGCGACAATCTTGACCAATGATGCGCTGTGCCGCTTTGTCGATACCGATGACGAGTGGATTCGCTCCCGCACCGGTATCGAGCAGCGGTATGTCTGCATCGACGAGACGCTGACCGACCTCGCGGCCGAAGCCGGACGAAAGGCGCTTGCCTCGGCGAACGTCGCGCCAGGCGAGCTTGATCTGATCCTCTGCGCCACCATCAGCGGCGATTATATCACCCCCTCGCTGGCCTGCACGGTACAAAAGGCGTTGGGCGCGACCTGCCCCTCCTTTGATGTCAATGCCGCCTGCTCGGGCTTTCTCTACGCGCTCGATGTGGCGGACGGCTACTTCGCCCGGGGCAAGGTCAAGCGGGTACTGGTCATCGCCGCCGAGGCGATGAGCCGCCTGCTGGACTGGCGGGATCGCTCAACCTGCGTCCTCTTTGGGGATGGCGCGGGCGCGGCGGTGCTCGGGCCGGGGGATGGCCTGCGTGCCCTCTCGCTGACCGCCAAGGGAGACGCCGACGTTCTCTGTGTACCGGCCGTGCGGGGCAACCTGCCGGGTCGTGCCGCACCGGTGGCCGAGTCCTATGTCCAGATGAAGGGGCAGGAGGTCTTTAAGTTTGCGGTCAACGCGATGTGCCGTGGATTGCGCGGCGCAATCAAGCAAGCCGGGCTGACCGAGGAGCAAATCGATTGGGTTCTTCCCCATCAGGCAAACCTGCGGATCATCGACTACGCAAAGTCCAAGCTGAACATTCTGCCCGAGCGGTTTTGCATCAATGTCAACCGATTCGCCAACCCGTCGGCGGCCTGCATTCCGATTCTGCTCGATGAGTGCAATGAGCAGGGCATCTTCAAAAAGGGCGACCTGCTCGCAATGTGCGCCTTTGGTGCAGGGCTGACCAGCGCCTCGGCGGTGCTTCGCTGGGAGCTCGGAGACTAACGCGCTTTCCCGCGCCACCACGCGGTTTAGCATAGAGATCCATAAAGAAAATAAAACAAATATCAGATTGAAAAAGGAGAACTCTATCATGAATAATTTTGAAAATGTCGCGAAGGTTCTGGCCGAGTACAAGGAGATCGAGGCCTCCGAAATCACCATGGAAACCACCTTTGAGGAGCTGGGCTTCGACTCGCTCGATATCGTCGAGATCATCATGAACCTCGAGGAGGTCTTTAACCTCGAGCTTGAGATGAACGAGAGCCTCGTCGATGTCAAGAGCGTCGTCGCCTATGTCGAGAGCCTTCAGGCAAAGGCGTAAGATGATGAAAACGTCACTTTGTGAGCTGCTCGGCATCGAAGCCCCGATTATCCAAGGAGGGATGGCGTGGGTCGCCGACGCCGAGCTCGCGGCCGCCGTCTCGAACGCGGGCGGCCTCGGGCTGATCGGCGCGATGAACGCCGATGCCGAATGGCTGAGAAGCCAGATCAGAAAAGCCAAAAGCCTCACCGACCGACCGTTCGGGGTCAACGTCATGCTGATGAGCCCGTTTGTCGATCAGGTGGCGCAGGTCGTTGTGGAGGAGGGGGTTCGGGTCGTCACCACCGGCGCCGGAAGCCCCACCAAGTATCTGCCCGGATGGAAGGCTGCGGGAATTACCGTTCTTCCGGTCGTCGCCTCGGTGGCGCTGGCCAAAATGGCCGAACGGGCAGGTGCGTCCGCCGTCATTGCCGAGGGCTGTGAATCGGGCGGACACATCGGCGAGCTGACCACCATGGCTCTGGTGCCGCAGGTGGTCGACGCGGTCGGACTGCCGGTCGTGGCGGCGGGCGGCATCGGCGACGGGCGCGGCATGGCCGCAGCCCTGATGCTCGGCGCGGTCGGCGTACAGATGGGCACCCGCTTTCTCACCGCCCATGAATGCAACATCCATCCGGTCTACAAGGAGCGGGTGATCAAGGCCAAGGACATCGACACCGTTGCCACCGGCAAACGGCTGGGTCATCCGATTCGCTGCCTTAAAACGCCGTTTACCCGTGAGCTGATGAAGCTTGAGGCCGATTCCAACATCCCGGTCGCCGAGCTTGAGGCGATGGGGGTCGGAGCGCTGCGCAAGGCGGTGCAGGAGGGAGACCTTCAGCATGGCACCTTCATGTCCGGCCAGATCGCCGGGATGATGCGCAAGGAGCAGAGCTGTGCCGAGATCATCGATGAAATGATGACCGAAACCGAGAAGATTCTGAGAGGTGCAACCAAATGGGTAAAATAGCATTTCTGTTCGCGGGACAGGGCTCGCAGTACAGCGGGATGGGCAAAAGCCTTTGCGAAATCTCCCCCGCTGCCGCCGCCGTCTTTGCGCTGGCCGACTCGATCCGTCCCGGCACCTCGAAGCAGTGCTTTTCGGGCTCGGCGGAGGAGCTTTCGGTCACCCTCAACACCCAGCCCTGCCTCTACTGCGTCGATCTTGCCGCCGCTGAGGCGCTGCGGCAAGCGGGGATTACCCCCGACGCGGTCGCCGGGTTTTCGCTCGGCGAGGTCGCCGCGCTGACCTTTTCGGGAGCCTTCACCCCCGCGGACGGCTTCTCGCTTGTCTGCCGCCGGGCCGAGCTGATGAACATCGCCTCGGAGGAGAGCCAGAGCGGCATGGTCGCCCTCTTAAAGCTCACCCCCGAGAAGGTCGCCGAGCTCTGCGCCGAGGTCGGGGACAGCTATCCGATCAACTTCAATTGCCCGGGGCAGATTGTCGCCGCGACGCTGCGCGGCAAAAAGGACGCGCTCATCGCCGCCGTCAAGGCAGCGGGCGGACGCGGCGTGCCGCTGGCGGTCAGCGGCGGCTTCCACTCCCCTTTTATGCAAACCGCCGCCGACGGACTGGCCGAGGCGCTGCAAGCCGTTGCCATGTCCGCGCCGGTTATCCCGGTCTATGCCAACGCGACCGCCGCGCCCTATGCGGGGGCAGATCGGGCGATGCCGGCAAAGCAGCTGGTCAGCCCGGTCTATTGGCAAAAGACCCTCGAACAGCTTTGGAGCGACGGCTTTACCACCTTTGTCGAGGTAGGCGCGGGCAAAACTCTCTCGGGCTTTGTGAAAAAGACGCTGCCCGAGGCCGTGGCTGTCAACGTTGAGGACGCCGCGTCGCTGCATAATGCGATTGCCGTTGTGAAGGGGGCGTAGCACCGATGTTTACCGGAAAAACCGCCATCGTCACCGGCGGCTCGCGCGGCATCGGACGGGCGATTGCGCTGGAGCTGGCACGATGCCACGCACGGGTCGCCATCTTCTATGCCGGAAACGAAGCCGCCGCCAACGAGACGATCTCCCTTGCCGCCGCATTCGGCGGTGAAATCGTCGCCCGGCGCTGCGACGTGTCCGATTCCGCCCAGACCAAGCCGGTCACTGAGCTGCTGCTCGCCGAATGGGGGCAGATCGATTTTCTCATCAACTGCGCCGGCATTACCCGCGACGGACTGATGCTGCGGATGAAGGATGAGGATTTTGACGCGGTGATCAGCACCAATTTGCGCGGCGCGTTTTTGATGACTAGGGCCTGCTCGGGCGCAATGGTCAAGCGCCGGAGCGGCCGGATCGTCAACATTGCCTCGGTGTCCGGTCTGCTCGGCAACGCCGGACAGGCCAACTACTCGGCTGCCAAGGCCGGGATGATCGGGCTGACCAAATCGGTTGCCCGCGAGCTTGCCGGGCGGGGGATCACCTGCAACGCCGTCGCCCCCGGCTTTATCGAGACGGACATGACCGCCGCCCTGCCGGAAAAGACCCGCGAAGCGTCGATCGCCTCGGTTCCGATGAAGCGGATGGGTCGCCCGGAGGAGATCGCCGCGCTCGTCTGCTTCCTGTGCGGTGAAGCAGCCGGTTATCTGACCGGCGAGGTCATCCGGGTCGACGGCGGCCTGGCCATGTAACCCGCGAGGGAGAAAGCGAGCGCTATGTTTGATTTTAATCTTCCCGCCCTGACTCTCGGCTCCCACATCGCCCCTGTCCCCATTGTGCAGGGCGGCATGGGGGTCGGCATCTCGATGCGGGGTCTCGCCTCGGCGGTCGCCAACGAGGGCGGCGTCGGCGTGCTCTCGGCTGCCGGAATCGGAATGCTGCGCCGTCCCGCCGAGCAGGATTACCAAAAGGCGATCCGCGAATCGCTGGCTGAGGAGATTGTCGCCGCGCGGCAGAGGATCACCTCGATTCATCCGGGCGTGCTCGGCGTCAACATCATGACCGCCATGTCCGACTTTGCCGAAATGGTCAAGACCTCGGCGGAGGCCGGAATCGACGTCATCTTTTCCGGGGCAGGTCTCCCGCTCGACCTGCCGAAGTACGCGTCCGGCGCTACCGCGCTGGTGCCGATCGTCTCCTCCGCCAAGGCGGCCAAGATGATCTCCCGCTGGTGGCAGGAAAAATATCACCGGCTTCCAGACGGCTTTGTGCTGGAGGGGCCAAAGGCGGGCGGGCATCTCGGTTTCTCTCAGGCGCAGCTCGACGACCCCGCCTTTTCCCTCGAAGCGCTGGTGCAAAAGCTGCGCCCCGCCATTGACGAGCTTGAGCAGAAGGCCGGTCGCGCCATCCCGCTCATCGCGGGAGGGGGCGTCTTTACCGGCGCGGATCTCCACCGCATGTTATCCCTTGGCGCGTCCGCCGTGCAGATGGCAACCCGCTTTGTCGCCACCGAGGAATGTGACGCCTCCCCCGCCTTTAAGGATGCGTATGTCAATTGCAGGCAGGAGGATATTACCATCATCGAAAGCCCGGTGGGAATGCCGGGGCGCGCGATTCAAAACGACTTTTTGCGCCGCGCCAAGCAAGGGGAAGCCTGCCCCAAGGCCTGTCCCTGGCACTGCATTTCCACCTGCAAGGTGGAGAATTCCCCCTACTGCATTTCGGCGGCTTTGCTGGCCGCCTGCAAGGGCAAGCTTGACCACGGGTTCGCGTTTATCGGCGCCAACGGCTACCTCGTCGACGGCGTCGTCACGGTGCACCAGCTCTTTGAAACGCTGCACCGAGAATTCACAGCGGCTGCTTCCGCTGTTCTGAGAGGAGAACACAGATGAAACGCGTAGTAATTACCGGCCTTGGCGCAATTACCCCGGTGGGCAACGATATCCCCAGCTTTTGGGAAAGCCTTTCCACGGGGAAAAGCGGCATCGGCTTGATCGGTCATTTTGATACCACCGACTATAAGGTGAAGGTTGCCGCCGAGGTTCGGGATTTTGATGTGACCCAATATGTCGATAAGATGGCGGCCAAGCGGCTTGACCTCTTTTCGCAGTATGCCATTGCCGCCGCCCAGCAGGCGATGGATGATTCCGCCCTCGTGTGCGATCCCGAGCGACTGGGGGTCTATATCGGCTCCGGCATCGGCGGACTGACCACCATGGTTCGCGAGGAAGAAAAGCTGATCAAAAGCGGCCCTTCCCGCGTCTCCCCGATGACCATCCCCATGATGATCTCAAATCTTGCCGCCGGAAACGTCGCCATCCGTTTTAACGCGCAGGGTCCCTGCCTTCCGGTCGTGACCGCCTGCGCCACCGGCACCAACGCCATCGGCGAAGCCGCCCGCACGATTGCGGGCGGCTGGGCGGACGCGATCATCGCGGGCGGCTCCGAGGCGTCGATTACCACCCTCGGGGTCGCGGCCTTCACCAGCTGCATGGCGCTGACCCAGAATGATGATCCCGCCACCGCCTGCCGCCCCTTTGACCGGCGGCGCGACGGCTTTGTCATGGGCGAGGGCGCGGGCATCCTCATTCTCGAGGAATATGAGCACGCGAAGGCACGCGGCGCAACCATCTACGCCGAGGTAGCCGGCTATGGTCACACCTGCGACGCCCACCATGTCACCGCCCCCGATCCCGAGGCGAAGGGCGCTTCCCGCGCCATCCGTCAGGCGATTGAGCAGGCGGGCTACACCGGGGGGGAGCGCGTATACTACAACGCGCACGGCACCAGTACCCCTTTGAATGACGCCAGTGAAACCCGCGCCGTCAAGCTTGCCTTCGGTGAAGAGGCCGCTCAGAAGGTGGCCGTCAGCTCGACTAAGTCGATGACGGGGCATATGCTGGGAGCAGCCGGAGCCATCGAAGCGATTGCCTCGGTGCTCGCTCTCCAGAATGGGCTGATTCCGCCCACCATCGGCTACGCAGAGCCCGATCCCGCGTGCGACCTCGATTATGTCCCGAACACCGCACGCCGGGAGCCGATCGATCTCGCGGTTTCCGCCTCGCTCGGCTTCGGCGGGCACAACGCCTGTCTTGCCTTTCGCAAGGTAACCGAGGGTGGCCGATGAACAGAGAGGAAATCAAAGCAATCCTCCCCCACCGTGAACCGATGCTGCTGATCGATCAGGCCGAGCGCCTCCCCGACGGCAGCGCGCTCGGACGCTATACCATAAAGGGTGACGAGTGGTTTTTACAGGGACATTTTCCGGGCAGCCCGGTGGTCCCCGGCGTCCTGCTCTGCGAGATGATGGCGCAGACCTGCTGTGTGCTGCTGTCAAACGATGCGGCCGGTCGGGAAAACACCCTTCCCTATTTCACCAGTCTGGATAAGGTGAAGTTTCGCCGCAAGGTGCTCCCCGGCGATACGCTCACCATCGAATGCAAAATTGTCAAAGAAAAAGGCCCTTTCCGCTTTGCCAGCGGAAAGGGAACCGTCGAGGGAGAGCTGGCCGTTTCAGCCGAGTTTTCCTTTGCACTGGTCTGACATCCGCTGCGCGCCTTCTGAAAAACGCCCGAACGACCTGTGTGGTCGCTCGGGCGTTTTTTAGGCAATCAGCCCGCAGGCTGGGCAAACTGGCTCTGATAGAGCTTTTCGTAAAATCCACCCTCGCGCAGCAGCGTCTCATGGTCGCCGCGCTCGATGATTTCGCCCTCGCGCATCACCAGAATCGCTTCGGAATCCTTGATGGTCGAGAGGCGGTGCGCGATGACAAAGCTGGTGCGCCCCTCCATCAGTCGTTCCATCGCGCGTTGAATCAGCGTTTCGGTACGGGTATCGACCGAGCTGGTGGCCTCGTCGAGGATCAGGATATCCGGGTCAGCCAGCAGCGCCCGCGCGATGGTGAGAAGCTGCCGCTGCCCCTGCGAGATGTTGGTTGCATCCTCGTCGAGCGCAAAGTGATAGCCGCCCGGCAGCTGTCGGATGAACTTATCGGCACAGGCCGCACGCGCCGCCTCCTTCACCTCCTGATCGGAGGCGTCGAGCCTGCCGTAGCGGATATTTTCCAGAATGCTCCCCTTGAAGAGCCAGGTATCCTGAAGCACCATTCCGAAATGGCGGCGCAGTCCGGCACGGCTCATCGAACGGATATCCACGCCGTCGAGGGTAATCGCGCCGGAGTCGGCTTCGTAAAATCGCAGCAGCAGATTGACCAGCGTCGTTTTGCCCGAGCCGGTCGGCCCGACAATCGCAACCTTTTGGCCGCGCTTCGCCCAAGCTGTGATCTGATTCAGCACCACATGATTGTTGTCGTAGGAAAAGGTCAGGTCAGCAATTCGCACATCGCCCTCGACATGGGCAAGCGTCACGGGATCAGCCGGATCGGGGTGCTCCTCCGGTTCATCCAGCAGGCCAAAAATCCGCTCGGCCGCCGCCACCGCAGATTGGAGGACATTGAGGATGTTCGCCGCCATCGCAATGGGCTGAGAAAGCTGCCGCATATATTGAATCATCGCCTGAACGTCCCCGATCAGCAGCCGCCCGGCAAGAACCATCGAGCCGCCGAGCACCGCCACCGCCACATAGCCGATGTTGTTGAGCAGCATGGTCGACGGCATCATGATGCCCGAGAAAAACTGTGCCTTCTGTGCGTGACGGCACAGCGTGTCATTGAGCTTTTCAAACCGCTCGCAGGAGATTTCCTCCTGACCAAACGCCTTAATCACCACGTGACCGTTATAATTCTCCTCGATGAATCCATTGAGCGCACCCAGCGCCGCCTGCTGCCCCCTGAAAAAGCGCTGTGAAAATTTTACAATCCAGCCGGAAAGCAAAATTCCAAGCGGCATGGTCACCAGTGCGGCAATCGAAACAACCGGGCTGATGGTCAGCATCATGATGACGATCATGATAACCGAAAGCAGGGCGTTAATCGCTTGGCTCAGGCTTTGCTGGAGGGAATTTGCAACGGTATCGATATCATTCGTCACCTTGGAAAGAATCTCGCCATAGGGGTTCTTATCGTAGTAGGAGAGCGGCAGACGCGCGAGCTTGAGATCGACCTTTTTTCTCAGATCGTACATGGCGCGCTGGCTCACCCCGGCCAGCAGATAATGCACCGCGTAGCCCGCCGCCGCCGACACCGCATAAGCCAGAAACAGCAGCAGAAGAATCCGTCCGATCAACGGCATCGAGATTCCTTCCCCCGCTCCCTGCAAAACCGAGAGGGTTCCGCGCGAAAGCTCGTTGGTCGAAAGTGCCAGAATTTTCGGTGCAAGGGCGTTTGTGCCCGCCGAAAGGACATTTAGGAGAACCACCGCCCCCATCATCCAGCGGTAGGGATGCAGCACATCGATGAGACGGCGCACCGTCCCCTTAAAATCCTTGGCGCGCGCCGTGGCTCCCAGAGCGCGACCGGCCGGGCCGCCTCCGCCGAGCACCGGCGCACGATGATTTTGATTACTCATAGTCGATTTCCTCCTGTGAAAGCTGCGATTCGGCAATCTCCCGGTAAATCGGGCAGGCTTTCAGCAGCTCCCGGTGGGTGCCAAGCCCCACCTGCTCCCCCGCGTCGAGCACGAGAATCCGGTCGGCATTGCGGATGGTGGAAACACGCTGCGCCACCAGCAGGACGGTCGCATCCCGGGTTTCTCCGGCAAGGGCGGCGCGCAGCTTGGCATCGGTGGCATAATCCAGCGCCGAAAAGCTGTCGTCAAACAGATAGATTTCGGGGCGACGCGCGATGGCGCGGGCGATCGAAAGCCGCTGCTTCTGCCCGCCCGAGAGGTTCACCCCTCCTTGAGAAAGCGCGGCGGAAAGTCCGCCCTCCCGCTCGGAGACAAATTCCCGCGCCTGCGCGAGCTTCACCGCCCGGTCAAGCTCGGCCTCCCCGGCGCTTTGCTTGCCAAGTCGCAGATTCTCCGCGATGCTGCCTGAAAAGAGCACCGCCTTCTGCGGCACATATCCGATTTTTTCCCGCAGCGCCTTCTGGGGATATTTCCGGACGTCCACCCCATCGACGAGGATTCTGCCGCCGGTCACATCGTAGAACCGCAGAATCAGGTTGAGCAGGCTGCTTTTTCCGCTGCCGGTGCTGCCGATGATCGCCGTCGTCTCCCCCGCGCGGGAGGTAAAGCTGATGTGGGAAAGCGCCGGTTCCTCGGCTCCCGGATAGGTGAAGCTGACGTCCTCAAAGACCAGCTCACCTCGGCCGCTCCCCTTTTGCGGCTCATCCGGATCGGTGATGATTTCCGACGCATCGAGCAGCTCGTCAATGCGCCGCACCGAGGTCATCGCCCGAGGCAGCATGATAAACACCATCGAGAGCATCATCACCGACATCAAAATCTGGGTGATATACTGCACCATGCTCATGATATCGCCGACCAAAAGGTTTCCCGCGGCCACCTCAAAGCCGCCGAACCAGATCAGCGCGGCAATGCTGCCGCCCATAATCAGGCTCGAGAGCGGGAACATCAGGGTCATGACCCGATTCATCCGAATTGCCGTTTCGGTGAGATCGCGGCTTGCGGCGTCAAACCGCCTCTGCTCGAACGCCTCGTTATCAAACGCACGGATCACCCGCACACCAGTCAGCTTCTCGCGCATCACGAGGGTCACCCGGTCAAGCCGCTCCTGCATCGAGGTAGAAAGCGGCAGGCCACGCTTTGCCACGACCACAACCGAAAGCGCAAGCAGCGGCAAGGCAAAGCAGAGGATCAGCGAAAGCCGCAGGCTGGTGCCAAGCGACAGAATCAGCCCGCCGACCGCGACGATCGGTGCGCGGGACATCATCCGCAGCATGGCGATCAAATAATTCTGAATCTGAACCACGTCGTTGGTAGACCGGGTGATGAGCGACGCGGTGCCAAACCGCCCGCTTTCAACCGGCGAAAAGCCCTCGACCTTACTGAAAATCTCACTTCGCATCGAACGGCCGACCTGCGCCGACGCCTTGGACGAGAGATAGCTGTTAAGCAAAGCGAAGCCGCCGCTGAGCAAAGCCAGCAGCAGCATCCATCCGCCGATGTGCAGCACCGCGGCAAGATCATTTTGGTAGATGCCGATGTTGACCAACCGGGACAGCAGCAGCGGTAACCCCAGCTCGCAGCCTGCTGAAATCGCAATGGCCAGCACAGCGAGGATCATGCTCCCGGCGTAGGGCTTGAGATGACGGGAAAGATGCTTCATCTTCCATCCTCCTAACTATTTGGTTCAAGGCGCGGCAGCAGGCGGCGTCTTATCCCATCCTGTTGCCTGAGCAGTTTGTTGACAACGAATCTATTTAACGAGGGAACCGGCGGAGCGCAAGGCTCTTTGGGTTCCCTCGTTATGCTGGCTCTATTTGAGCTTGACATAGATCAGCTTGCCGTTTCCATTGATGGTCGGCCTGCTTTTGACATGAAACAGATCAAGCGATTCCAAAAACGGCGTAAACTTTGAGAAGCCGAAGTTTCGCACATCAAAATCGGGATAGCGCTTGACCAGCAGGTTTCCGATCGTGGCGCTGAGCATCCAGTCATCCTCATCCGAGTTTTCAGCCACAATGGTGGTCAGTGCGCCCTGTATCGTGGCAAGATCGGTTTGCGGCTGCCCCTCCTCGGGCTTGGGCTGTACGACCGGGCGCTCGGTACGCTCCGCCTTTGGCGCGGCCTTTGCCGTCTGGAGCTTTACAGTACGGTCATTTCTTTGGCACTGCGCCTCAAGCTCGCGCTTAGGGCTCTCGGCGGCGGCGAGGATATCGAGATATTTAAACCGGTTGCAGGCCGAGATAAAGGATTTCGGGGTCTTGCGCTCGCCCATTCCAACAACAGTCATGCCCGATTCCCGCAGCCGGGCGGCGAGCCGGGTAAAGTCGCTGTCGGAGGAGACGATGCAGAAGCCCTCAACCCGGCCGGAATAAAGAATGTCCATCGCATCGATAATCATTGCCGAGTCGGTCGAATTCTTCCCGGTCGTATAACTGTACTGCTGAATCGGCAGGATCGAATTGTCCAGCAGCACATTCTTCCAAGAGGCGAGAGCCGGCTTGGTCCAGTCCCCGTAAATGCGCTTATAGGTGGCAATTCCGTCGTTTGAAATTTCATCGAGAATAATTTTAATGTATTTGTCGGAAACGTTGTCGGCGTCGATTAGCACCGCGAATCTCTGATCACTTGCCATACTTACCTCTTTTTTGTTATTGTGCTTCCCGCTTGTTTTAGTATACCACAAAATACGGCCGTACCGCTGCTGTTTTGCGCAAATTGGCTGGGATGCGGAAAATTTCATCGCATCCCGGCCAAGTGAGCGCTTTATTTTGTCAGCTCGCCCTGCGAGATAACGAGGATTCCGCCGCCGGACGTAGAAAAACGCAGATAGCCCAGCGAATCAATCGAAGCCCTTGAGACCGAAATCGGACTGCAACGGTTGCTTTCGGAATCATAGCGGTAGAAGCAAAGGCCTTCCGCTTCAAGGAGCCCGCCCACTTGCGCGATCATTTCCACTGTTTGGCCGTAGGAGCCCGCCTGTGCCGCATCCAGAACAAGCATCGCATTGGAAAAGCTGTCCTTGAGCTTTTGGGTCACTGCCTGATCGGCAAGGGTGAGACCGAGATCAATCGAGGAGGACGCCAGCGAAGGAATCAGGCTTAAGCGGGTGACAACCTCCCGCCCGGCCACCGTATCGGCATAAAGACGGTCAGCCAGACCGCTTTCCTCGATCCGGCGCATCAGAATACCCTGTACATTCGGCTCGAGTACACCCGCGTCATACAGGGTAACCACCCCGCTCGCAGATTCGGCACGATCCACCGCGCTGTAAACAGCCCCCAACGAAACCGTCGGCAGGGGAGACTGGGCCTCGGTCACCGCCTGCGCAACCCGCGCCTCGAGCTTTTCAATCTGGGAATCCTTGCGCTTTGCAAGATTCTTGCTGCGCCTGCCAATCAGCAGAGAGCTGCTGCTCCCGCTCACAATGCCAATCGCATTGCTGTCCGCCGAGCCGCCGCCTTCGGCTTGCTCCGCAAAAGCGGTGACGGGAACCGCCAGCAGAGCCAGCGCCAGCATCACCGAAATCCATTGTTTTTTCATA
>CAZVAV010000007.1:0-15357 GCA_964625135.1 uncultured Oscillospiraceae bacterium
GGTCTCGCGCCAAAGGCGAGCAGCGCCAGCATCAGCGCGTCGGTGCCGTTGGCGCAGCCCAACGCAAAGCGGACGCCCGCCCGCCGGGAGAGCGCCTGCTCCAGCACCTTGAGCTGTGTTCCGCCGATGTACCGCCCCTCGGTGAGCACCTCCTCCATCGAAGACAGGATGCCGGGGGCAAGCGCCCGGTATTGGCGCGAAAGTCCTGAAAAGTCCATGGTATCATCCCCCTGTGATTTTCCCTCCCGGTCTGCGGCAAGACAATGGCATGGCCATTTTGCCGCGTTGCTACAGCTTATGCGCGAGTTTCGGAAAGAATGAGAAAAAGGGGCTGCTCCGGTATGCAAAAACGCTTACCGGAACAGCCCCGGGGGAAAAACAAAAAACAGGCGCTACAGGGAAAGCAGATACTGTCCGTAGCGGGTCATTCGCAGCTCCTCGCCGATGGCGTGCAGCTGCTCGCGGTCAATCCAGCCCTGCTCGAAGGAAAGCTGCTCGGGGCAGGCGACCGCTCGGCCGGTCTCGCGCTGAATTTTTTGGATGGCACAGCCCGCTTCAAGCAGGCTGTCGGCGTTGCCGGCGTCAAACCAGACGATGTCCGGATCAAGCGCGATGACCTGAAGCTGACCGCGTTCCAGATAGGCGTTGTTGACCGCGGTAATTTCCAGCTCGCCGCGCGCGGACGGAGTGAGACCCTTCGCGAGCTCGATCACCTGATTGTCGTAAAAGTAAAGCCCCGGCACAATAAAGCTGGACTTGGGCTGGGCGGGCTTCTCCTCGATGCTGATCGCACGGCCGTTCTGGTCGAACTCGACCACCCCAAAGGGGCGCGGATCGGCCACCGGCAGACCAAAGACGGTGCCGCCAACGGTGTTCTGCCGCGCCTGGGCAAGCTGGCGGGGAAGCGAGGGGCTGTAAAAGACGTTGTCGCCCAAAACAAGGCAGACCGAATCCTCCTCGATAAAATCCTCCCCGACCAAAAAGGCGTCGGCAATGCCGCGCTGCACCGTTTGCTCGCGGTAGACAATCTGAAGGCCGAGCGACCGCCCGTCGCCGAGCAGGCGCTCAAACGGCTGCATGTCATCCGGCGGAACAATCACGAGAATTTCACGGATGCCCGCCTGCATCAGCACGGCAAGAGGATAATAAAGCAGCGGCTTGTCATAAAGCGGAAGCAGCGGCTTGCAGATCGGCTTGGTAATCGGATAAAGGCGGGTGCCCTTGCCCGCCGCGAGAATAATTCCCTTCATACGGACTCCTTTTCTCTCTGCGCGTCCTCAAAGCAATTCGCACAGCGAATCTATTTTATATAGTATAGCATGACGACAAGGCCTTTTCAAATAGAAAAAGGCGCGGATTCGGCCAGAGGCACTCTTTCTGCCCAACATCGCGTGCTCAAAAAGCCACCGTTTCGTGATAACGCCAATTCTTCGCGTGAAAGGGCTAAATTATGGGGCGCGGCTTGAAATTGGGGGGACAGTTGGATATAATTTACCACATAAGTCAAGGGTTCGCGATCGGGCGAACAACGATATGGAGAAGAAAGCAGCGCCAGAAGGGGGAAAACAGAAACCATGTTTACCATCAGAACCTTAAATCAAATTTCCGATATCATCAATCGGCACCTCGACCCACGGCATTATGAGGTCAGCGACAAGGCGGAGCATTACGACGGGATTCTCGTCCGCTCGGCCGATCTGTTGCAGGCCGAGTTTCCGCCCGAGCTGACGGCGATTGCCCGAGCCGGAGCGGGGTACAATAACATCCCGGTCGACCGCTGCACCGAGCGGGGCATCGTCGTGTTCAATACGCCCGGCGCGAACGCCAACGCCGTCAAGGAGCTGGTGATCTGCGGCATGCTGCTTGCCGGACGGCAGATTCTTTCGGCCAGCCGCTGGCTCGAGCAGCTGCAAAGGGAAAAGGCCGAGGGGATCGACAAGCTGGTGGAGAAGGGCAAAAAGCAGTTCGTCGGCCCCGAGCTTGCCGGAAAAACGCTCGGCGTTGTCGGCCTTGGCGCGATCGGCGTCATGGTGGCCAATGCCGCGGTGCAGGGGCTGGGGATGCGAGTGCTCGGCTATGACCCGTATCTGTCGGTTGACGCGGCATGGCATCTTTCGAGCGAGGTCGGCCGGGTCAAGAGCCTTGAGGAAATCTACACCTGCTGCGACTATATCACCCTTCATCTGCCGCTCAACGACCAGACCAGAGGGATGCTCGGCGAGACGGCGATCCAGTCGATGAAGGAGGGCGCGGTGCTTCTGAACATCGCCCGGGGCGGACTGGTCAACGAGCAAGCGCTGATTCCCGCCCTTCTGTCGGGGCATATCCGCCACTACGTCACCGATTTTCCCAACGAGGAGATTCTCGGGGTCAAGGGGGTCATCGCCACCCCGCACCTCGGCGCTTCGACCCCCGAATCGGAGGAAAACTGCGCGGAGATGGCGGCGAGCCAGCTTCGAGCCTATATCGAGGACGGAACCATCGTCAATTCGGTCAACCTGCCCCGCTGCGAAATGCCCCGTACCGGCGGCTACCGCATTTCGGTCATCAACCGCAACATCAAAAACATGGTCGGACAGATCACCGCCGCCCTCGCCGAGAGCGGCTGCAACATCGAGCACATGGTCAACAGCAGTCGGGGCGAATGGGCCTACACGATGCTCGACCTTGCCACCGCCCCCGATCAGGACTGCATCGGGCGGATCGCCTCGATCGACGGCGTGGTGCGGGTGCGCCTGCTCTTTTAATTGACCTGCCGATACGACGGAAAGGAGGAAACAGATCAGATGACTTGGTTACAATCGGCCTTTGCCGAGGTCGGCGCGGCGCTGCCGCATATTCTTCTGCCCCGGCGGGAGGTCGACCTGCACCGCTTTGCGGTCATTGCCTGCGACCAGTTCACCGCCGCGCCCGCCTATTGGCAATCGGTCGAGGAGGAGGTGGGGGACGCGCCGTCGGCGCTGCGGCTGATGCTGCCCGAGCTCTACCTACAGGATGACCGCTCCGGCCGAATCGAGCGGATTAACCGGGCGATGCGGCAATACCTCGACGACCGAACCCTCGTGGACATCGGGGAGACGCTCGTGTTTTTACGGCGGCACACCAGCGCCGGGGTGCGGCGCGGCCTGCTGCTCTCGCTCGATCTGGAGCAGTATGATTTTAACCCCGGGGCAAAAACGATGATTCGCGCGACCGAGGGAACCATCATCGACCGTCTTCCGCCGAGAATCGAGATCCGCCAAAACGCGCCGCTCGAGATGCCCCATGTCATGGTGCTGATTGACGACCGGGAAAACCGGCTGATGAACACCCTCGAGGAGAAACGCGGGGAGCTGGAGTGTCTCTATGATTTTACGCTGATGCAGGGCGGGGGACACCTGATCGGCTACCGGGTTGACGACGCCCGCCTGCTCAGTGAGGTGGCGCGGCAGCTTGCCGCGCTGCGCGAGCAGGGGGATGGCTTTTTATACGCGATGGGGGACGGCAACCACTCGTTTGCCTCCGCCAAGGCCTGCTGGGAGCAATTAAAGCCCAAGCTCTCCCCCGAGGAGAGGGAAAACCACCCCGCGCGGTGGGCGCTCTGCGAGCTGGTCAGTCTGCACGACCCGGCGCTTTCGGTCGAGCCGATTCATCGGGTGGTCTACGGGGTGAACCCCGACGCGCTCCAGCGGGAGCTGGGCTTTGACGCCGCCTGTCCGCCCGACGCGCAGATCCTTCAGCCGCTGCTTGACGGCTGGCTCGCCGCCCATCCCGAGGCGACGCTGGAATATGTCCACGGGGCAGAGGACTGCCGCCGGGTGGCAGGGCAAGCGCCCGACCGGCTTGCCATCGTGTTTCCCCCGTTTGACCGCGATTCCCTCTTTGAGGTGGTGCGGCAAAAGGGGGCGTTCGTCCGCAAAAGCTTCTCGCTCGGCGAGGGACGGGACAAACGCTATTACCTCGAGTGCCGGCGGATTCGCCCGGAGGGCGCGGACGTTTGACAGGGTGGGAAAAATCCGCTATGATAAAAGAAAAGCGCCCAAATATCCGGCGCGGCGGAGCACGAACGTCCGCCTCTACGTTTAAGGAGATACAACATGAACCCGCAAAGTAGTCCGGCGGCGTGGCTTTGGCCGGTCGCGCTGCCATTTCTGCTTTCCATTGTGGTCAACCTCGCGGAGTCGGCCGCCGTTTATCTTGACGACGGCGAGCAAAACCGCAGAAAAGCGGCGGGGGAGCGCGCGGCGCTGACCGTCGGCACGCTGCTCGACCGGCATGAGCGTGTGGAGCTCTGCGTCCGAATCAT
Organism: uncultured Oscillospiraceae bacterium; assembly: GCA_964625135.1. Taxonomy (GTDB): domain Bacteria; phylum Bacillota; class Clostridia; order Oscillospirales; family Ruminococcaceae; genus Yanshouia. The sequence continues at coordinate 4,286 of CAZVAV010000007.1, forward strand.
TTCGGTCGGAGGGCTGGCCGTCTCTGCCCCGTGGATCTGGCGGCTGACCGAGCCGTACGGGCTTTCTCTGGAGTGGATCAGTCTGCTTGGCTGGAGCCTTGGCTATTTCGCGCTGGGCATCGTTGCTCCGCGCCGCTTGGCCGGATATTTCCCGGATACCTTTGCCTACCCGCTGGGGGGCATTCTGCGGCTTTGCTGTGGCATCGTCTCCCCGCTGCGCTGGCTGATCGGCGCGATTTCGGGTCTGCCGGTGCGGCTTGCCGGGAAAAACCCCAACGAACCGCCCCATTCGGTCACCGAGGAGGAAATCCGGATGCTGGTCGACGAGGGGGAGGAGCGCGGCGCGATTGAGGAAAACGAAAAGAAGATGATCAACAGCATCTTTGAGTTTGACGACCGCGACGTTTCGGAGGTCATGACCCACCGAACCGAGCTGGCGGCCGTGCCGATCAACGCGACGCTGCACGAGGTCGCCAAGGTGGCGATTGAAACCGGCTATTCCCGTATCCCGGTCTATGAGGATGACATTGATTCGATCTGCGGCATCGTGTACGCCAAGGACTTGATCGCCTATATCGCCCACCCCGGCGACTTTCATCTTGCGGCGCGGATGCGTCAGCCGCTCTATGTGCCCGAGTCGAGCAGCTGCTCCGATGTTTTTTCGCTGCTGCAAAAGCGCAAGACCCAGTTTGCGGTGGTGGTCGACGAATACGGCGGCACCTACGGCATTGTCACGATGGAGGATCTGCTCGAAACCATCTTTGGCAGCATACAGGACGAATACGACCGGGAGACCCCCGAGGCGGTCGCCGTTTCGGAGGGAGTCTATCTGCTCGACGCCTCGATCGGGATCTCGGATGTGGAGCAGCTGCTTGAAATTGAGCTGCCCGACGATTCCGACGCCGACACGCTTGGCGGCTTTGTCACCGAGCTGCTCGGCGGGGTACCGAAGCTGTTGCAGCCCGCGCCGGTGGTTCGGTTCGGCGGGGTGACCTTCACCGTGCTACAGGCGGATGAGCGCCGGATCAAAAAGGTTCGGGCGGTCGTTGAGCGGGAAACAGAGCCTTCGGCTTCCTGAAAAATCTCAACGCCGATTTTTATGCAGTTTTGTTTTGACAGGCAAGACGGCTCGTACTATAATAAAAGGCATCAACAGGTTATCAGATTTGGAAAGGGGTCAATTTGTATGGAGAAAAAGAACATCGACTGGTCGAATCTGGGCTTCTCGTATATCCAGACCGATAAGCGCTATGTTTCGGTTTATCAAGACGGGAAGTGGGATGACGGCGCGCTCGTCTCAGACCCGAATGTGACCATCAATGAGTCGGCCGGCGTGCTCCAGTACGCCCAGACCTGCTTCGAGGGGCTCAAGGCGTACACCACCGAGGACGGACGCATCGTCTGCTTCCGCCCCGACCTCAACGCCCAGCGGATGATCAGCACCTGTGAGCGTCTGATGATGCCGGTCTTCCCCGAGGAGCGGTTCATTGACGCGGTTGAACAGGTTGTCCGCGCCAACGCCGCCTTCGTCCCGCCCTACGGCTCGGGCGCGACGCTCTACATCCGCCCCTATCTGTTCGGCTCCGGCCCCGTCATCGGGGTTGCCCCTGCCCCGGAGTACACCTTCCGCCTCTTCTGCACCCCGGTCGGCCCCTATTTCAAGGGCGGCGCCAAGCCGATTCGGCTCTGCGTCAGCGACTACGACCGCGCGGCGCCGCACGGCACCGGCCACATCAAGGCGGGGCTCAACTATGCGATGAGCCTGTATGCCGGCTATGAAGCGCACGACCGCGGCTTTAACGAGAACCTGTATCTCGACGCCGCCACCCGCACCAAGGTCGAGGAGACCGGCGGCGCGAACTTTATCTTTGTCACCAAGGACAACAAGGTTGTTACCCCGAAATCCCCGTCGATCCTGCCTTCGATCACCCGCCGCTCGCTGATGACCGTCGCCAAGGAGCTGCTTGGGCTCGAGGTCGAGGAGCGGGAGGTCGACTTCGCGGAGCTGAAGGATTTTGCCGAGTGCGGCCTCTGCGGGACCGCCGCCGTTGTTTCGCCGGTCGGCCTCATTGACGACCACGGCACCGAGATTCGCTTCCCCTCCGGCATGGAGAAGATGGGCCCGGTCACCCAGAAGCTTTACGACACGCTGACCGGCATCCAGATGGGCCGCATCAAGGGCCCGGAGGGCTGGGTTCATACCATCCTGTAAACGAACCTTACGGCAGAAAAAGGCCGGGCAACACTGCCCGGCCTTTTGTAATAGCGAAAGGAGACAAATTTGATGGGATTTCACGAAAAGGTACATGCATTTCTCGCCGCCCGCTACTATGTCAGGCTGACCGAGCAGTTTGGGGAGCGGGGTCGCAGGGCGTTTGTACACGCAACCCAGTATTATGCCGAGCAGCGTGGCCGCCGGATGGCACAGCGGGCGATTCGCGACGGGGAGGAGCTGAATCTAGACACCTATCTGCGCTACGGCGAATGGGTCAACAGCGAGGAGACTGAGGCGATGGGCTGCGCCAATCACAGCGAGATTTTAGCAACCTCCCCCGATTTCATCAAGCGCGTCACCGTCTGTCCGTGGCACACGCAGTTTGCGGAGATGGGACTGGCCGAGGCGGGGGATACATACTGCCGCCATCTCGACAATTCAATCTGCCGGGGCTTTAATCCCTATCTTGACTATCAGGTGCCACAGTCGCTGCATCAAAGCGCCTGCTGCTTTCATATTGTGCGCGGGGCGAAGCTGGGGGCGGGGCCGTGGAACAAGAAGCAGGCATATCTGCGCGGCTTTGACTACCACTGCGGCCATTCCTACTGGGCCTACCGGGAGGCGGTGTCGGCCATCTTCGGGGCGGAGGGGGAAGCGCTCGCAAAGCAGGTGCTGGCCGATTTTGAAGAATGCTACGGCGGGGAGATGACCGAAAAGCTGGTCAGCTATCAAAATACCAACTTTAATGTGTGTGATTAGCAGGTGGACAGGTCAAGGCTTTGGCTACAGGATCAGCTCACTGACTGCCCGCGCCGCGATGGTGCGAGACAGCGCGACATTTTTCCCCGTCATTCGCTGAACCAGCCGCTTCATCTCGACGGTATAGCCGATGCAGTCCATGACAACCAGATCGGCGTCGGTTTGCGCGATGGCTTTTGCCGCCTTTTCCAGCTCGGCTTGTTCTCCGTAGGGGGAGGCGGGGAAGCACTGCACCCGCGCCACATGCCGCCTCCATTTGGTCAGCGATTGCTCCACCTGCTGGGGGGTGGGCGTGATGACGGCGATCGAGCCGTTTCCGGTCAGGGCGGGGACAAGACCGTTGAGAACCTGATAGGGGAAAATCAACGGAACTCCCGCGTGGAACACATCGGGGAAATCCCCGGTGCAGAGGAAGAGGATCAGCCGCGCGCCCTCGGCTTCAAGCCGTTCGATGCATTGCTGTAGGCGAGGGAGGAGATACCGCTCCGCAAAGACGACCGAGCTGCCGTCCTGCAACCGGGATATCAGCACATAGTCGCCCGGCTCGGGGGCAAACGCTTCGATTTCCTCGCGGGTCAGCCCGTCGAGGCCGCCCGCCTGTAGGAGAGAAACCTCCTCGCCGAAAATCGGCAGGATATCGCCGATAACGTCGACACGGGGCGCTTGCCCGATGGTGATTGCTCCGATTTTTATCATCGCTGCTTCATCCCTTTCTGAGCCGCCTGTTCTTATTGCTTGCCGAAGCCCTGGAAATGGCACATTTCACCGTAGAGCTTTTTCAGGTGGTCAAATTCGGCGGGGTCGTAGAACGTAAGCTCGCCGCGCCCAAATGCCTTGGCGGCTTCGAGCATAAAGCGCGAGGCCTCCTCGATATCGGCAAAGTGGCTCGCGCCGGTGGCACAGCCGGGAACCGCCGTTTCGGTGGAGATTGCCACGCCGACGACCGGAGCCTTGGTGGCGGTGGCGGGCTGCAAAATGCTGTTGAGGTGATAGAGGTCATTTCCGTAGGGGGTGATATCCTGCTGGGACAGGGCGAAAACATGGGCGGGCTTGCCCAGCGTAATTTCCATCAGGTTGACGAGGTCGCTGCTCACCTTGAGGATGTAGCCCTGCATCACCGTCGGGGAAATCGAGAAGCCCCGGGTATTAATAATTCTGTTGCCCTTGGTGGTATCGACCGAAAGAATCGCATCGAGCTCGTCGGTGACCTCCTCGCGGTTGACCTGTGCCATCGCAACCGGGGAATCCATAAAGGCCACCGGGGTGTGGGGGCGGGTCGGCGCGTTGGGGCAGACGTGGGTGGAGATAAAAACGTCGCCGTCGAGGCGATCCCCCTTGTGCTTCATGTCGAGCAGCTTGGCGGCAACCGACAGCGCACAGAGCGCCCCGTCTCCATCCGAGACGAAGCCGATCCGCTCGGGGCGGGCTCCCAGCCCGCCGAGACGACCCAACAGGCCGATGGTCGGCGCGGTTTTGCCCACCGCTTTGCCGTTTGTGCCGGGAACGCGAACCTTGACCATATCGGTGCTGCCCTTGGGCCCGACAAGGGGATAAACCTCAATGTCGGCTTCGGGGTCGATTGTCCGCAGATACTGCTCAACAGCCGCGCCGCTGGCGGCAGGAGAATCAAGGATGTCAATCAGCTCGATGACCTGTTTAATCAGCATGGTAATTTCCTTCCTTCGTTAAAAGTCTAAATGTTCGAGCATCGGCCGGTGGATAATCCCCTCGACCTCGGATAGCAGCTCCTTGTCAAACATCGGAGCCGCGAGATTGAGATTGCGGTACCCGGTGCTGATCAGGTAGACGTCCTGTCCTTCGGCGAGATCCGAGGTTGGCGTCGGCCTGCCGCTCTTGGCGTCAAAGGTCATAATCAGATCGGGGAAGGTGGACAGGCGTTTGCCGTCCGGGTCGTTGACTGTCATATATTCGTTCCAGAAGGTCATCTCATACCCTTGGATGGTTACGACGCCAACATCAAAGCCGCCCTCGCTGCGCAGCTGATAGCTTTCGACAGGGCCGTGCGCGAGAACCTTGCCGCCGAGAAATTCGCTGACGGCCTCGACCCCATCCTCGACCGACCGCTGCAATGCCTGCTCATAGACGCTTCCGGTACGGATGGCATGGGAGATTGCGCCTAACGCGCCGGTTTTTTTCAGATATTCGGCGCTGACCGGGTTGCGGATGACCGCGACCAGCCCGCCCGCCTCGACGGCAGCGGCACGCACCAGCTTGGAGCAGTGGGTAATCGAGCCGGTGAAGGTGCATTCCACATGCCGCCCGATTTCCTGCCTGCCGCCGACGCAGGTCATCGTGGTGGTATAGCCCGGCTCCCGATGGAGATTGAGGCTCCCCATGACGCCGGTGGGATGCGCGCGGCCGTTGCAGGGGGCGTCAATCAGCGGAATGCCAAGCACCGAGGCTTGCAGCCAGCCGTTGAGTGTCGAGCTGCCCCCGTTTTCGTTGCTGACAATTCCGCCCACCTGCAAGCCGGTCTGCTGGGTGAAGCGTTCGACGCACCGGATCAAATCCCCGGGGGACACATATTTTTCCTTGGCGGCGGGCGCGCCGACCATCGACGCCGTGATGATGACCGAATCCGCCGGAATGTCGTTGATGTCGGTGAGGAAAAGCTCGCTGTACCGAACGGCCAGCGTTCCAAGCTGCCGACCCGATTCGACCGAGCCTCCTCCTCCGCCGCCGAGGATCGCGCCGCCTAAAAGAGCGTGGCGAAGGGAATTTTCATCAAGCCGTAGGGAGTTGTGTGACATGCTGCGTTCATCCTTTCCGTTATATGAGCATTGATTTAATCAGATTGCTAAAGAAGCCATAGAGGCCGTCTCCCGCGATCAGGCCGGAATCGCGTACCTCCATCCACTCGGTGCCGAAGATCAGGCGGACGATGACGGCGAGCAGCACGCCAAGCCCATAGATCGGATTGTTGAGCAGCAGCCCGGTGGCAAACAGCACGCCGACCATCTTGTTGCCAAAGGCCAGCTGAATGATTGCGCCGGGAATGGCCCAGCGGAGCAGCTCACCCAAAAGCGCGGGGTTTGCGCCCGCCTGTGCGGCGGCTGCGAAGGTGCGGCTGATGGGGGGCATGATGTCCTGCGAGAGATACATATTGGCAAACATCAAAACGACGAGGATGCCGATGATCGCGCCGAGCATCTCAATTTTGACCTGCTCGCGGCGACCCTGAACCTCACGCGCGGGGTCAGTGCCCATGCCGCGCAGAATCCAGCCGGTTTTGAGGTCGTAGCCCATATCGGCGAAGCAGGGGCCGACCGAGCTGACATAGCCGGTCAGGATTGCGACGGGCAGCGGGTCAAAGCCAATCAGGATTCCGATCGTCATAAAGATGGTGGTGATGGCGAAGGCCGGGAACCAGCCCGAGTGCATCGCCGCCATACCAACGAGAACCATCGCGACAGCGGCTGAAAATCCAGCCCAAAGAACCCAGAGAATTGACATCGAGACCGACATTTGAGAGAAGATTCCAGTAATTGCCGCGACCACCGCGGCGCCGCCCACAAACAGGGCAAAGGCCAGAGCGAGTGTCTTTTTCGAGTCGGCGTCCGAAACGGTAATCTCGACCTTCTGGGTCGAGGCGATTTTGTGTCCCTTGACCACCGTCACAATCGATTGGAGCAGGGCTACCATGCCCGCGCCGATCATGACGCCCGAGGGGATGTTGGTGGTGCCGAGGTTAAAGCCGAAGAGCTGAGACGAGTAGCCCCGCAGCACAAGTCCCACGCCAAGCCCGGTCATGGCGATGATATTCGCAATAAAGACGATGCCGATTCCGGCAACCGGAAGCTTAAAGTAGCTGCCGACAATACCGACCGCCAAGCCCTCGAGCAGACGGCGCCCCTTTTTGCCGCCCTCGTCGCCCGCCTGAATTGCCGTGGCGGTGGCAACACCGGGAGGCCAGGCGCCCTGCGCCGGAAAGATGGCGGAGTCATAAATTCTGCCGATAATGTAGATGGAAACCGAGGTTCCGATCATACAGCCAACGCCCATCATGATGATGTTGGAGGATTCTCCCATCAGGAAAAGCATTGAGATTGCGATGAAGCCGCAGTTCGCCGCCGAAAAGCCCGCCCCCGAGGCGATGGTTTGCAGCAGGTTCTGACGTTCGAGGTTGCAGTATTTGAGGCAGGAGTTGAGGGGGATTCGGGCAACCAGCATGGCAACAATCGCGCCCAGCAGCGAGGTGTTTGGGGTGGTTCCTACCTTGCCAATGATGTTCATGCAGACGGCGCCGACCAGAAAGGCGACAAGAATGCCGGGAATCAGGGTAGCGGGTTCAAATGCCGAGATATGGGTTTGCTGTTTGTACTCGAGCTTAAGACTTTCCTTGGTTTGCATGTGAGTCCCTCCTTGGCGATTTACTTACTCGAGCCCTTTTTCCGTGGGAGAAGGGCGATTCGACAGAAAGGAAATTGACGTATTTTCCTGAAATAGAAAAAATGAGGACAAAATAGCACAAAAATCACAAATTAAGTCAATAAGCTTTAAGAATCTCACTAATTTTATAAATACCTTAAAATTATAATTTCCCCAAATGGGAAAGATTAAGGCAAAACAAAGCGGACTTTCGTCCGTTGTTTTGCGTCTCAGGCTCGATTGGGCGCCCCCATCGCAACATTGACATGTGCGGCGACCTGTCCGATTCGACGGATCAGACCCGCGAGCATCTCATCGGTCAGATCGGCGATATAACCGCCGGTGCTCAGCGCGCCGGCAAGCTGCCCCTTGCGGTCAAAGACAGGAAACCCCAATCCGAATCTCCCGGGGCTTAAAACGCCGATGCTGTAATCATAGCCGTTGGCAACAGCCAGATCCAGCTTGGCCTGCAACGTCTCACGGTTTCCCGGCGGGAGCTCGAGCTTGTCGAGATAGCGCTGCTGCTCCTCCCGGGGCATGAAGGCCAGCAGCACCCGGTTGGACGCGCCTCTGTGCAGGGGATAGAGACAGCCGACCCGCACCGCGCTGGAGCTGTCCCGCAGAGAGCTGATCTTTTCCAGGCAGAGGCTCAGGCCTTGACAGGGAGCGGTTAAAATGCAGTTTTCTCCGGTCTTTTCATAGTAGTCCCACATATAGTGCTGAGAAATTCGTCGAATCTCCTGTGCGTCGATCGCCTGAAAGCCCAGCAGCAACGCCTTCTCGCCCGGATAATAACGCTTCCCATTCGGTTCCTGATGCAGAAACCCCGAGATGCCCAGCGTATACAGAATTCGGTAGGCGACGGTTGTGCTCATTTCGGTCTGCCGGGCAATTTCGCTGAGGGTCAGACCCGGCGTTTGGCCAACCAGCTCAAGAAGCTCAAGTGCGCGACCCACTGTTTGCAGATAGCTGCTGTCTTCCGTAGGAGGGTTTGTCTGATAATTCATAAGCTTTCCTATATCAAGAAATTGTTTTCTGTTACCGTACAATTTTATTGTAACGATTCTTTTTCTGCCCGTCAATACAATTTGAGGAGAAAAATACAAGAGATATTTGGTGAATTATTCTAGAAATTTTGTCAAAAAAGATCGGCAACGGGCGAAAGAAGCCTTGACGCAAGCCGGTCAAAATTTAAAGCGACCCCAAAAACAAATCGTGTAACTGAATCAAAAACAATTAATGTTTTACAGTAATATTGTATCTTGATGTTTTTAGAAAAACATAGTAACATATAACAATGTAGTCAGCAAATACAATCAGAAATGAGGAATAGCTTTGGCGGGACAGGTTAAGAAGATGATTGACCGGCTGATTCAGGAAAAGGCAAAGGGCAACGAGATTATTGCCAGCAGCGTGCGAACCAAGCTCATTTTAAAAGGAATTAACGTCTCAAAATACACCGAGACGTCGACCGACGATTCCGCGGTGATGGACGCGGTACGGCAGGCGGCAAAGGAATTCGGCGTTATGCTCTAACAGCAAAGGAGGAGAATCCCTTGGCAGTAAAAACAATTTCTGTAAAAGCGCAAACCTCCGCAGAGGCGGTAAACCGGATTCAACAGCAGATGGATGATTTTTGTCCGAAGCTGATCGTGTTTTTTGCTTCGAGCATCTATGCCGCCACCAACCCCGCGAAGGAGCTGCAAGCCGCATATCCCGATTGCGCCGTCATCGGCTCTACCTCACATAGCGAGTATTGCGGCAGTACCTTTACCGATTCCTCGATTGCGGTCATGGCAATCGATGCGCAGACTGTGTCGCAGGTCTCGGTCAAGGTGGTCGAGGGAATTGACGGCGATCCGGATTTTGATACGCCGATCAAGGAAAGCGAAGCGGCCTTTGGGGGCGGTGATGCGATTTTGGAGAATTTTGACCGGTTTGTCGGCATTGTGCTGTTTGAGGCTTCGGCAAAGGCGGAGGAGCTCTGCATGGATCGAATCGGAAACGCCACCGACCTTTTCTACGTTGGCGGAACCTCCTCCGAGTGCGACGGCACCTCCAGGGTGTATGCCAACGGCAAGGAATACGAGAATGCGGCGGTGCTTGCGACGCTGAAAACGGTTTCCGGATACCAGATTTTGAAAACCCAAAGCGCACAGATTTTTTCACAGCGCGGCTATCGGGTGACAAAATCCGACAGCAAAAGACGGGTGATGTACGAGCTGGATCACCGCCCCGTAGACGAGGTGTATGCCGAAGCACTGGGCGTTGACACAAAGGAGATCGCAAATTATTTCGTGTCCAACCCGTTGGGCGTGGTCGCGGAGAACGAGATTTTTGTCCGTACCTTTAACCAGATTGTCGACGGAGGAATTTCGCTGCACTGTGGAATTCCCGAGGGGACGGAAATTCACATCCTGAAGATCGGGGATATCGTGGCCGATACCAAGGCTGCGCTCGACGGCGTGATTACCGCGCCGGTGGCGGGGGTCATGAACTTTAACTGCCTCTATCGGACGCTGGAGATTACCGGGAAAAATCTGGTTCAGCCCTATTGCGATTTGTTTGGACGCTACCCGAGCATCGGCTTTTCCACCGCCGGGGAGGCATTCCTGGGACACATTAACGAAACGTCCACCGTATTGATTTTGAAATAGGCGCATCGTCGCTTGCGTCCCGATGCAGTTAGTCCGCCTTGCTGAGGATAGGCACTCAAAATTCTTGACGCACTACAAAATAGCCGCCCCTCCGAAGAAGGGCGGCTATTTTAATTGCAGGGAAGTGGTTCTTACTTGATTTCGACCTTGGCGCCAGCCTCGGTGAACTGAGCGGCAAGCGCATCGGCGTCAGCCTTCGAGATGCCGGTCTTGAGGGGCTTGGGAGCGCCGTCAACCAGCTCCTTGGACTCCTTGAGGCCCAGGCCGCAGACTTCCTTGACGAGCTTGATGACGCCCATCTTGGACGCACCGGCCTCAACAAGGATAACGTCGAACTCGGTCTTCTCCTCAGCGGCAGCAGCAGCGGGAGCGGCAGCGCCGGCCATCATAACGGGGGCAGCGGCGGAAACACCGAACTCCTCCTCGATGGCTTTAACGAGCTCGTTGAGCTCGAGAACGGTCAGGGTCTTGATTTCTTCAACAAATTTTGTGATCTTCTCAGAAGCCATGATCATTTACCTCCTATAATTTGGTTGTTTTAAATGGTGTGGCCGAATCGATTATTCGGCGGGGGTAGCCTCGGCAGCGGCCTCGGCGGGAGCGCCCTCGGTCTGCTGCTCGGCGATCGCGTTGATCGCGCAGGCAAGACCGCGCAGGTTGCCGGTAAGGGCGGAGAGCAGCATCGAGAGCAGACCCTCGCGGCTCGGCAGCGAGCCTAGCTCCTTGACACCGGCGGCGTCAATCACGCCACCGTCGACAAAGCCTGCCTTAACGGTAAACTTTCCCTTCGAGTCCTCGGCATACTTCGACAGAATCTTCGCGGCGGCGACCGGATCGCTCTCGCTGATGGCAAGGGCGCTGGTTCCCGACAGATGATCCTTGAGGTCGTGGTAGCCGACCTGATCGGCGGCGCGCTCAAGCAGTGTGTTCTTTACAACAAAGTAATGAACGCCGGCTTCACGCAGATCGCGGCGGAGCTTGGTATCCTGTGCGACGCTAATCCCCTTGTAATCAACGAGGACACCGGCGACAGAGTTCTGAAGCTTGCCGAC